>SKPY01000321.1 GCA_007119305.1 Nitriliruptorales bacterium | reverse complement strand
GGTGCGTCGAGTGGTACGTGGCCGGATGCTGGGCCGGCTGTGACCTCCGATCGGCGACCGAGCCGTGCCGTGGCGGCCGCCTCCCTCGGCGGACGCGCAATGCGGGTGTTTGACGCGAAGCCGACACTACGGAGGGACATCAGCAGATGACAGAGGCGATGGTCCTTGCCACTCGGGTCGAAGGACCGTGCACGGAGCCGTGGATCCTGTTCGACCGGCTTCGTGGCGTTGACCCGCGTATCCGCTGGTTTCGCGCCAGCAGCGCGTGGAGGCGCCGGGGGCGGCCGCCGCACGGCCGGCTCCCCACAGCGGGTGCGGGCTAGGATCGAGGTCGTGGTCGAGACCTTGAGCACCGACGACGCCGAACTGGCGCGCCAGCGGGCCGCCGGCGTGCTCGCGGAGGGTTTGCTCGTGGTCGCACCGACCGACACCTGCTACGGCGTGCTCGCGGACGCCTTCCAGATGGACGCGACGCAGCGGCTGCTCGACGCCCGCGGCGCGACGCGCAAGCGGCCGCTGCCGGTGTTCATCCGCAACCCCCGCCAGCTCGCCGGGCTGGTGCAGCACCAGTCCGAGCAGGCCGAACGGCTCATGGCGGCCTTCTGGCCCGGCGGCCTCACGTTGATCTTCGCCGCGAACGCCGGACTGGCCTGGGATCTCGGCGACACGCACGGGACCGTGGCGGTGCGCATGCCCGACGAGCCCCTCCTGCACGAGCTCATCGCCGAGACGGGGCCACTCGCCGGCACCGCCGCCTCGACCATGGGCGCACCGTTGCCGCGCACCGTGGAGCAGGCCCGGGACCTGCTCGGCGAGCGCGTGGAGCTCTACATCGACGGGGGCGAGCGACCCGGCACGCGCTCGACGATCGTGGACGTGAGCCGCGGTGGGGCCGAGGTGCTGCGGGCAGGGGTCGTGACCGCGGACGAGGTCTTCGCCGCGGTCACCGGCGCGCTGGACTGGGGGAACCCCACCGAACCGGCCCCGGGTGACGCTCAGCCCGCGGACGGGCACGCTCCCCTCCGGGACACGACCGACGAAGGCTGACCGCACGTGACGTAGGATCGAGGCGTCGGCAGCCGGATGGGAGCTGACCGGGACGAGGGAGCAGCATGCGGATCGCCATCGGGTCTGACCACGCCGGCTACGAGCTGAAGAGCCATCTCGTCGGGCTCGTGGAGGAGCTCGGCCACGAGGTGGACGACCATGGCACGAACTCCACGGATGCGGTGGACTACCCGCCGATCGTGGCGGGGGTCGCACGCGCCGTCGTCGCCGGTGAGGTCGACCGCGGCATCGTGCTCGGTGGCAGCGGCCAAGGAGAGCAGATCGCCGCGAACAAGGTCCGGGGGGTGCGGGCGGCGCTCTGCAACGAGCTGTACACGGCCAAGGCGTCGCGCGCGCACAACGACGCCAACGTGCTCGCGCTCGGGGCGCGCGTGGTGGGGTTCGGCCTGGCCGAGGAGATCGTGAAGGTGTGGCTGTCCGCGCCCTTCGACGGCGGCCGGCACGCGCGCCGCGTCGAGCAGATCAGCGCGCTCGAGGACGCGACCGATGGTTGACTACCTCGTCGTCACGGTGGTGGGGTTCGCCACGGTCGCCGTGCTCGCGCCCCTGGCGCGCTGGCTGGCGGTGAAGATCGGAGCGGTCGACCAACCAGGCGGGCGGCGTGTCCACACACGCCCGACCGCCCGGCTCGGGGGTCTCGCGCTGTTCTGTGGCTTCCTCGCAGCGATCGGGGTGGCCAGCAGGCTGGAGACGTTCGAGCCGGTCTTCGCCACCACGAGCGACCCGGAAGCGATCGTCCTGGCCAGCGTCGTCATCCTCGTGGTCGGGCTCATCGACGACCTGCGCGGTGTGTCGGCGCCCGTCAAGCTCGCCGGTCAGGTCCTCGCGGCCGGGACGCTGGTGCTGTTCGGGGTGATCCTCCGCTTCGTCTACATCCCCGGCAGCCCTGGCAGCGTCGTGGTGCTGGCCACCGACCTCGGGGTGCTGTTCACCGTGGTCGCGATCGTCGCGATGATCAACGCCGTCAACCTGATCGACGGGCTCGACGGACTCGCGGCCGGCATCGTCGCGATCGCCTCGATCGCGCTGTTCACCTACGTGCAGTTCGCCGATCTGCTGACCGACGCGCTGGCGCCGTCGGCCCTGCTGATCTTCGCCGCCCTGGCGGGGATGTGCCTCGGGTTCCTGGTGCACAACAGCCACCCTGCGAGCATCTTCATGGGGGACAGCGGCGCGATGTTGCTGGGTCTGCTGATGGGCGCCGCAGGTGTCCTGGCGATCGGCGGCACCCTGCAGCCGGCCGGCAGCGACTTCGCGGCCTTCTCGATCCCCGTCCTGGTCCCCGTCCTCGTGCTCGCCGTGCCCTTCCTCGACACGATCTGGACGATCCTGCGCCGGATCCGCAGCGGTCGCGCGGTCTTCAGCCCGGACAAGAAGCACCTGCACCACCGGCTCATCGAGATCGGGCACTCCCACCGGCGGGCCGTGCTCATCATGTACTACTGGTCCGCCCTGCTGGCCTTCGGCGCGGTCGGTGTGGGGCTCTTCCCGCTCCCCCTCGTCGTGGGCGTGCTCGCGGCAGGGGTGGGCCTCGCGGTCGCGGTCACGGTGACGCGCAGCGTGGTTACGCGCAGCTGGCGGCGCGGCCGGCGGGACGACGCGTTGGCGACGCCGGCCTCGACCCAGGGGTCAGGGCCCGACGAAGATGCCTCTGACCAGCGAAAACGCGTGCCGCGCCGGCTTTGACACCGCCCGGGCGCGCTGCGTAGACTCCTGCGTGGCCATGACCCCTTCGGACCCGTCCCCTGCCGCTCGCCGGTCCGCGCTCGGGGGCTCAGTCCCGCACCGCCGCCTGCCGTGGAAGGAAGTTGACCACTACGCGGTGATGTCGGCTGAGCTCGTCGTCGCGATCCTGCTCTACGGCGGGCTGGGGCTGCTCGCCGACCGCTGGCTCGGATCCGAGCCATGGTTCGCCAGCGTCGGTGTGCTGGTCGGCCTGGGCGCCGGCTTGTACCTGATCTGGCTCCGCAGCGAGCGGATCGGACGGGGGCAGGATCCCGACGAGTCGACCGCCCAGCGCTGACCGCGCCCCGCACGGGGCCTCGCACGACCCGGCGACCCACGCCGGCCACCGCAGGACGCAACGGATGCAGGAGCACGCACGCGTGTCACCCACGCCCCGAGACCGGGAGCCAGGCCGAGCATGACGGCTGGTGCACCCGCCGCACCGGCGCACGCCGGCCTCGTGCTCGCGCGCGGCGCCCTGCTCGCCGTCGTCGCCATCGCGTTGCCGGCGGTGGGCGTGGCGGCGTGGCTGCACGGCAGTGCCGGGGCGGCGGCGGCGGGTGCCGGGCTCGGGCTGGTGCTCGTCCTGTTCGGCGCCGCGGCGTTGCTGCATGCCCGAGCGGCACGGTGCTCGCCGCAGGGCTTCGCGGCGCTCGTGATGGCGGGGTTCGGGGGGCGGCTCGCCGTCTACACGCTTGCCCTGACCGGGCTGTCGCGGCTCGAGGGACTGCACTGGCCGACACTCGTCATCACCACGGCGCTCGGGATCGCATGCACGTTGGCCGTCGAGCTGTGGCTGCTGGCCCGGCGACCCGAGCTGTTCTGGGTGCGGACCGACCGCACCGTGCTGTCGGAAGGAGCTGAGCGGTGAGTTCGATCCTCGCGGCCGTCGACTACGGCGGCCCGTGGGAGCTGCCTCCCATCGGCGAACTGTTCAACTTCCCGGTCATCCCCGGCACGGAGAACTGGGGGATCTTCGCGGTCAACCGCGTCTCGCTGATGCTGCTGACCTCGACGATCATGCTGTGCGCGTTCTTCTACGTGGCGTTCGTCAAGCCCAGGATCGTGCCGAACCGCATCCAGTCGCTGGCCGAGTCGATCGTCGACTTCATCCGCAACGGCATCGTGTTGGAGATCATCGGCCCCAAGGGGCTGAAGTACGTTCCGCTGCTGACCTGCTTCTTCGTCTTCATCTTCCTGAACAACCTGTTCAAGCTGACGCCCGGGATCATGCTCCCGACCACGTCCCGCATCCACGTGGCCGGGTTGCTCGCGGTGATCGTCTGGCTCGTCTACATCGGCGCGGGCATCAAGGAGCAGGGCTTCTTGCACTACTTCAAGGAGACGCTGGTGCCGCCGGCGCCGAAGATGATCCTGCCGATCCTGGTACCGATCGAGTTCATCTCGAACCTCATCCTGCGGCCCTTCACGCTGATGGTGCGTCTCTTCGCCAACATGGTGGCCGGGCACATCCTGGTGGTCATCACCCTGATCACCATCCACGCGTTCCTGGTGTGGGGCCCGGGTCTGCCGGTCGGCATCTTCGCCCTGGTGATCTCGCCACTCGTGTTCGGCTTCGAGCTGTTCATCATCGGGCTGCAGGCCTACATCTTCACGATGCTGGCAGCCGTGTACATCTCATCGTCGCTGAACCCCGCGCACTGACCATTGTCCGTGGACGTGCGACGCACAAGCGTCGCGAAGGAGGAACCTCGCATGGAAGGCAGCATCAACGTCATCGGCTACGGCCTGGCGACGCTCGGACCGGCCATCGGCCTCGGCATCCTCATCGGCAAGGCGCTCGAGTCCATGGCCCGCCAGCCGGAGGCGGCCGGCATGGTCCGGACTTCGATGTTCATCGGCATCGCCGTCGTCGAGGCTCTCGCGCTGCTCGGGTTCGTGCTGGCGTTCGCCCTGTAGCCCTGCGGCGCGGGCGACGCAGCCGCGAGAACGGAGGAACCATGCGAACGCTGGCCACCATCCCCCTGGTGCTCGCCGTTGAAGGGCGCGACCCGGACCTGCAGCTGCTTCCGGACTTCCCGGAGCTGCTGTGGGGGTTCGTGGCGTTCTCCTTGCTGATGGCCTTCATGTTCACCTTCGTCTTCCCCCGGCTGAACCGGACGCTCGACGAGCGCTCGGCGAAGATCCAGGGGCAGATCGAGGAGGCCGAGGCGGTGCGCGGCGAGGCCGAGCAGCTCCGCAGCCAGTACGAGAAGCAGCTCGCGGACGCCCGCAACGAGGCCAACCGGATCATCGACGACGCGCGTGAACAGGCCGAGCGGTTGCGCCAGGACGCACTCGCCAAAGCCGAGGAGGAGGCGAGCCTCATCACCGCCCGCGCCCGTGAGGAGGCCGAGGCGGACCGGGGCCGCATCGTGCAGGAGCTGCGTGGCCAGGTGGCGGCGCTGTCCGTGGAGCTGGCGGGCAGGATCGTCCAGCGCGAGCTCGACGAGGCACAGCATCGGGAGCTCGTGGACCAGTACATCAACGAGCTGTCGGGGTTGAACTAGGTGAGCGACGCACGAAGCGCCGGCGGGGGCCGGACGACCGCGGAGGGCGGAGCACCCGCCGCCGATCCCATCGTCGACGGCTACGCGCAGGCGATCGTGGCCGTGGCCGAGGCCGAGGGGGCGCTCGAGCGGGTGGAGGAGGAGCTCTTCCGCTTCGCTCGGGCCATGGAGGACAGCCCGCAGCTGCGCGACCGGCTCGTCGACCCGGCTCTGGACACGGGGGCGAAGCTCGGCGTCATCGCCGACCTGCTCGGTGAGCGCGCGCACCCTGCCACCCTGAGCGCCGTGTCCTACATCGTGCAGGCGGGACGGGCCCGCCAGCTCGCAGCCATCAGCGACACGGTCGTCGCCCGCGCCGCTGCGGCGCGCGCCCACACGGTTGCGGAGGTCCGCAGCGCTGTGCCGCTGGCCGACCAGCAGCGCAGACGGCTCGCGCAAGCGCTGGGGCGCGTCGCCGGCACCGAGGTGGACCTGAAGGTCATCGTCGACCCGAGCGTCGTCGGGGGTCTCGTCGTCCGCATCGGCGACACGGTCATCGACGGGACGGTGGCGAAACGGCTGGCCGAGGTTCGCAGTCACCTGACCGGCGCCTAGCAGGCGGAGTAGCGTGGCGGTAGGAAGGCCCGCAGCCGGCACGGCGCCGGAGACACCGCCGGCTGCACGGGCACGCGCCCGCGGTCCGGGACAGACCCGCAAAGGAGCACCGCAACCATGACCGAACTGAGCATCTCCCCGGAGGACATCGCAAGCGTCCTACGCTCGCGCATCGCCTCGCTCGACACCCACCTCTCCCGCGAGCAAGTCGGCCGGGTCACCGAGACCGGCGACGGCATCGCGCGGGTGAGCGGTCTGCCCGGGGCGAAGGCGAACGAGCTGCTCGACTTCGGGCTCGGGACCGACGGGCGCACGCTCTACGGTCTCGCGCTGAACCTCGACGAGCACACGATCGGCGCGGTGATCTTCGGGGACGCCTCCGGCATCGACGAGGGCAACCAGGTCAAGCCCACAGGGGAGGTCCTGTCCGTTCAGGTCGGCGACGCCTACCTGGGGCGGGTCGTCGACCCGCTCGGGCGGCCGCTCGACGGGAAGGGGCCGCTGGACGAGAGCAAGCTCGTGGGGCGGCGTGGCCTCGAGGTGCAGGCGCCCGGCGTGGTCGACCGCCAGCCGGTGAAGGAACCGCTGCAGACCGGCGTCAAGGCCATCGACGCGATGACCCCGATCGGCCGGGGACAGCGGCAGCTCATCATCGGCGACCGGCAGACCGGCAAGACCGCGATCGCGGTCGACACGATCATCAACCAGCGTGACAACTGGCGGTCGGGGGATCCGACCAAGCAGGTCAAGTGCACCTACGTGGCGGTCGGCCAGAAGGGCTCGACTGTTGCCGAGGTCGTGTCCAAGCTCGAAGAGCACGGGGCGATGGAGTACACGACCGTCGTGTCCGCCCCGGCTTCCAGCCCGGCGCCGTTCCAGTACATCGCGCCGTACGCGGGCGCGGCGATCGGCGCGCACTGGATGTGGCAGGGCGACCATGCGCTGATCATCTACGACGACCTGTCCAAGCAGGCCGACGCCTACCGGCAGCTGTCCCTGCTGCTGCGCCGCCCACCCGGCCGTGAGGCCTATCCCGGCGACGTCTTCTACCTGCACTCGCGCCTGCTCGAGCGCGCCGCGAAGCTGTCCGACGACAACGGGGGCGGCTCTCTGACTGCTCTGCCCCTCATCGAGACCAAGGGCGGCGACGTCTCCGCGTACATCCCCACGAACGTGATCTCGATCACCGACGGGCAGATCTACCTGGAGACCGACCTGTTCTTCCAAGGGGTGCGCCCTGCGATCAACGTCGGCATCTCGGTGTCCCGTGTCGGTGGTGCCGCGCAGATCAAGGCGATGAAGAAGGTCGCCGGGACGCTGCGCCTCGACCTCGCCCAGTACCGCGAGCTCGAGGCGTTCGCGCAGTTCGGCTCGGAGCTCGACAAGGCGAGCCAGGCGCAGCTCGACCGCGGAGTGCGCACCGTCGAGGTGCTGAAGCAGCCCCAGTACCAGCCGGTGTCCGTCGAAGATCAGGTCGTCATGATCTGGGCGATCGGCAACGGCAAGCTCGACGACATCCCGGTCCCCGACGTGCGGCGCTTCGAACGGGAGCTGTACGAGTACATGCACGCACGCCACTCCGAGCTGCTCGACGGTATCCGGCAGTCGGGCACGCTCGAGGACGGCCGCGACGCAGCGCTGGCACAGGCCGTGGACGCGTTCCGCGAGCAGTTCCAGCCCTCGGCCGTCGAGCAGCCCGAGGAGCACCGCACGATGCAGGACCTCGACACCCTCTCGGCCGAGGCCGAGGGCGAGGCCGAGGCCGAGGAGACCGCCTAGCCCCCGGACGAAAGAGACGAGCCCGCGATGGCAGGTGCCGGAGAGCTGCGACTGCTGCGGCGGAGGATCCGTAGCGTCAAGTCCACGCAGAAGATCACTCGGGCGATGGAGCTCATCGCCGCGAGTCGGATCACGCGTGCACGCAATGCGGTCGAGGCTGCCCGGCCCTACGCGCAGATGATCACCCGTGTGATCCGCGACCTCGCCATCGAGAGCGAGGTCGCAGAGCACCCGCTGATCGCGCCGCACGAGGAGCTGACACGTGTCGGGATCGTCGTGATCACGAGCGATCGCGGGCTCGCCGGTGCGTACAACACCAACATCCTGCGCCGCGCCGAGCGCCTCGCCAAGGAGGAGCACAACGCCGGCCGCGAGGTCGCCCACTACGCGGTCGGGCGCAAGGCCGAGGCGTACTTCAAGTACCGGGGCGTCGCCTTGGAGCAGGTGTGGACCGGCATGAGCGACCAGCCGCGCTACGCCGATGCGGTGGCGGTCGGGGAGCGCGTGGTGGGCGACTACGTCGAGCAGCGCATCGATCGGGTGTGGCTGTGCTTCACCGACTTCCGCTCGGCGCTGTCGCAGGTGCCCTCAGTGGTCAAGCTCGTACCGGTAGACGCACGCCAGTTCGCAGGTGGCACGGCGTTCCCACCGCAGTACATGTTCGAGCCGGACCCCGCGTCGATCCTCGACCGGCTCATCCCCCGCTACATCGAACACCGCTTGTACGCGGGGTTGCTCGAGTCCGCCGCCAGCGAGCACGCCAGCCGGCAGCGGGCGATGAAGGCCGCGACGGACAACGCCGGTGAGATCATCGAGGAGCTCACCCGCGCGGCGAACAACGCCCGACAGGCAGCGATCACGACCGAGATCTCGGAGATCGTCGGCGGGGCGGAAGCCCTCGCTTCGTCCCGGTAGCCGCCGTGCAGACACACACCGGACCACACCGCACCAACCGCCGACCGCGACGCCCCAGGAGCAGGACATGACCGACACGCAGACCACGCCGGACCCCGGCCCGGGGGGCTCTCAGGAAGCCGCGCAGGAGCAGCTTGCCGACGGGCGCATCCTCGCCGTCATCGGCCCGGTGATCGACGTCGTCTTCCCGCCCGAAGCGCTCCCGGAGATCAACTACGCGCTGCGCTTCGACGTGGGTGACGGGGACGGGCGCCGGACGCTCACGGCTGAGGTGGCCCAGCACCTCGGCCACGACGTCGTCCGCGCGGTGGTGATGCAGCCCACCGACGGCGTCCAGCGCGGCACGACCGTGCGCAACACGGGGTCCCCGATCGCGGTGCCGGTCGGTCCGGGGATCCTCGGCCACCTCTACAACGTGCTGGGCGAGCCGCTGGACTGCGACCCGAGCGAGATCAACCCCGACACGTACTGGCCCATCCACCGGCCCGCCCCGCCCTTCGACGAGCTCGAGCCGCAGGCCAAGATGTTCGAGACCGGGATCAAGGTCATCGACCTCATCGAGCCTTACGTGGAGGGCGGCAAGATCGGCATGTTCGGCGGTGCCGGGGTCGGCAAGACCGTCATCATCCAGGAGATGATCTACCGCGTCGCCGAGGAGCACGGTGGTGTGTCGCTGTTCGCCGGTGTCGGTGAGCGCACCCGCGAGGGCAACGACCTCATGCTGGAGATGCAGGAATCGGGGGTGCTGTCCAAGGCGGCGCTCGTGTTCGGGCAGATGGACGAACCGCCGGGGGTGCGGCTGCGCGTCGCGCTGTCCGCCCTCACGATGGCGGAGTACTTCCGGGACGAGGAGCGCCAGGACGTCCTGCTGTTCATCGACAACATCTTCCGCTTCGTGCAGGCCGGTTCCGAGGTGTCGACCCTGCTTGGGCGCATGCCGAGCGCGGTCGGCTACCAGCCGACCCTCGCGAACGAGATGGGACAGCTCCAGGAGCGCATCACCTCCACGAAGGGGCGCTCGGTGACGTCGCTGCAGGCCGTGTACGTGCCGGCCGACGACATCACCGACCCAGCGCCGCACGCGACGTTCGCCCACCTCGACGCCCAGACGGTGCTGTCGCGCCCCATCTCCGAGCTCGGCATCTACCCCGCCGTGGACCCGCTCGACTCGTCGTCGCGGATCCTCGACCCGCAGGTGGTCGGCCAGCGCCACTACGACGTCGCGACCCGCGTCCAGGAGATCCTGCAGCGCTACAAGGATCTGCAGGACATCATCGCGATCCTCGGCATGGACGAGCTCACCGAGGAGGACAAGATCACCGTCCAGCGCGCGCGCAAGATCCAGCGGTTCTTCTCGCAACCGATGTACGTCGCCGAGCAGTTCACCGGCCAGCCCGGAACCACCGTGCCGGTGGCCGAGACCGTCGAGTCGTTCGAGGCACTCGCCAACGGCGAGTTCGACGACGTCCCCGAGCAGGCGTTCTACATGGTGGGCGGGGTCGACGAGATGCAGGAGAAGGCCAGGAAGCTGCGCGAGTCGTAACGCCGCCCCAGACCGGGCGCGGGTTGGAGGTAGGCAATGGCGACGATGGACGTCGACGTGGTGAGCGCGGAGCGGAGCCTGTTCTCGGGCGAGGCTGAAGCGGTCTTCGCACGAACGCCCGAAGGCGAGATCGGGATCCTGCCGGGTCATCAGCCGACCCTGCTCGCGTTGACCAGCGCGCCGGTGCGCGTCACGACGGCTGAGGGTGACCACGTGATCGTCGCCGTGCACCACGGCTTCCTCGAGGTCAGGGAGAACCATCTGACGGTGCTGGCGGACATCGCTGAGCTCGCCGTCGACATCGACGTCGACCGGGCGAAAGCGGCGATGAACCGTGCGATCGCACACAAGCAGGACCCCGACTACCCGGGCAACGCCGACGCGGAGTACGAACGCGCGTTGCTGCGCCTGAGGATCGCCGAGGGCCACTACACGCCGGCGACGTAGGCGCTGCCCGTGCTCGGCCGCGAGGCCGCTGCCGAGCAGTCGTGCTGGGGCCCCGGATAGTAGGCTGCCCGCAGGTGGCGTCGGGTAGAGGGAGATGAGCCAGGCCCTGGATGCGTCGCTCGCGGCTGCGTTCCTCGCAGCCTGTCCGCACGCGTTCGTCGCCGTGGATCGCGACTTCCGCGTCAGCGCCTGGAACCCGGCCGCCGAGCGCATCCTCGGGTGGTCTGCAGACGAGGTGCTCGGGCGTGAGCTGCCGCACGTGTCCGAGACCCTGGCCCGCAGCCTGAAGGCGGAGGTCGCCGGGGAGGCGTCCCCGCAGGCGACGCCCGAGAGCATCGTCCGGCGGCGTGACGGGTCCACCGTGCCCGTGGTGGTCGAGGGCGCGACCGAGATCCGCGACACGGCTGGCGCGCTGCTCGGCTGGGGCCGGTTCCTGCGTCCGGCAGGAGCTGAGGAGGCGGTCCTCGCAGGCCGCAACGAGCTCACGGTGCGACTGTCCGCCGCGCAGCGCCGCGACGAGGTCGCCGACGTGCTGGCCGTGGGGTTCCGCGACCTGCTCGGTGTGGAGCGCGC
>SKPY01000127.1 GCA_007119305.1 Nitriliruptorales bacterium | reverse complement strand
GCAGCCACGGCGTCCGCGCCAGCCTGCGCGCGAGCCGCGTCGAGGCTGGCGCGCAGCCGCTCCGAGAAGCCGGCCGGCGGCTCGACCGCCGCGTGCTCGCCGAGGTCTTCGAGGAGCCCACGGGTGCTCTCCAGCCGGGCCGCAAGGGCCGGCTCCGCGGCGAGGCGTGCCTCGAGCCGGGCGGCCTCGGCCTCGTCGAGGTCACCAGCCAGGTAGGCGGCGAGCAGCTCGCCGTCGCGGGGGCTTATGGCGTCACTCATCGTCGCCCAGTTTGAGGCCGGTCGGGGGCGAATGGTTCCTCGCGTCGTCGAGCGCAGCCGCGAGGCGCGCATGCCCGCGGTGGATGCGCGACTTCACCGTGCCGACCGCGACGCCGGCCCGCTCGGCGAGCTCGGCGTAGGGGACGTGGTAGACGTCGTGCAGGACGACCGCCTCGCGGGTCTCGGGGTCCAGCGCGCGCAGCGCGTCCACCAGCTCGGGTGCGAGGTCGCGCTCGGCGAGCTCGTCCTCGGCGCTTGCGGCCGTGCCCGTGAGGTCGTCGCGCTCGGCCACGTCCTCGGACGTGCGCTTCGGGCGGCGGGCGCGCTTGCGTGCGAGGTCGTTGCAGGCGTTCGTCGTGACGCGGTACATCCAGGTCGCGAACGACGCGGCGCCCGAGAACGTCTCCGCGCGGCGCAGCAGGGCGATGAACGCATCCTGCGCGGCGTCCTCGGCGTCCTGGACGTTGCCGAAGTAGCGGTAGCAGATGGCGTACACGCGCCGCTCGTAGCGCGCCACGAGCGCGTCGAAGGCGGCCTCGTCGCCGGCGACGAACGCCGCGACCAGCTCCTCGTCCGAGGGCTCAGCGGCGGCGTCAGCGGACGGTCCCGGCCGCGGCGCGGTCATGGCCTGCCCGTCCCCGCCCTCACACCGGGGCGCCGCGGATGGCGATCTGGCTGAACTCCGCCGCATGCCTGCCGCGGTACTGCGGCAGCTCGCCGGTGACCCACACGAGGACGTAGCGGGTCACGACCTCGTCTTCGAAGCGGAACTCGAGCAGGTCCGAGGCGTCGTCGACCCGCCCCACGACCTCCCAGCCGTCCGGGCTGGGCGCGGGCTCCTCCGCGACCCGGATCTCGACGTCCACGCCCGGGGTGGTGGTGCGCAGGGCCACGATGCCCAGCTCGTGGGGGGCGCCGAGGTCGACGTAGAAGCCCACCCCGGGCTTCAGCCCGCCGAACGGCGGACTGTTGTACAGCTGGGTGCGCCAGGTCGTGCTGGCGTCGCCGTCGAAGACGTTCGGCAGGTCCTGGTCGCGCTCGTCGCCGGTGCCGAGCGGGTCGTAGACCTGGTAGCCGGCGGGCGCGATGAGCTCCATCGTCGGGTCGTCGGCACGCTGATCGGCCGCGTCGGGCCGGGCGATGCCGACCGGGAAGCCGTCGCGCGTCTCCAGCACCCCGGTCCACAGACCGACGCCGACGAGTGCGCCGGCGAGCAGGAGCAGGACGAGGACGGGCACGAGGAAGCGGCCCTCGCTGCGCAGGAACGACGCGTCGTCGGCCTCGACCTCGTCGTCGTCGGGCGCGAGCGGGCCGGCCTCGTCGGCGACGAGCGCGGTCGTGGCGGCCTCCTCGGCGTAGTCCGCCAGGGCGTCCGCGAGCTCGGCGCAGCTTGCGTAGCGCTCCGCCGGCTCGCGCTCGAGGGCGCGCTGCAACACGCCGTCGACCGCCCGGGGCACGTCAGCGCGCAGCGAGCGCACGGGCAGCGGGTCGCGCTCGAGCCGCTGCGCGGCGGTCGCCACCGGGGTGTCGGCCTTGAACGGCTGCTGCCCGGTGAGGGCCTCGTAGAGGACGATCGCCAGGGCGTACTGGTCGGCCTTGCCGTCGACGGGATCGCCCTTGATCTGCTCGGGCGCGACGTAGGCGGCGGTCCCGAGCACCATGCCGGTCTTGGTGAGGTCGTCGGCCCGGTCGGCCTTGGCGATGCCGAAGTCGGTGACCTTCACCATGCCGTCGTTCGAGATGAGGATGTTGGCGGGCTTGACGTCACGGTGGACGAGCCCGCGGCTGTGCGCGAAGTCGAGCGCCCGGGCCACCTGCTCGCCGATGGCTGCGGCCTCGGCCACCGGCAGGGGACCCTGCTCGGTGACGACCTCCTTCAGGGTCTTGCCGTCGATGAACTCCATCACGAGGTACACGCGCTCGCCGTCCGTGCCGGTGTCGTACAGCCCGACCACGTTCGGGTGCGCGAGCTTCGCCGCGGCGACGGCCTCGCGGCGGAAGCGCTCGCGGAAGCCCTCGTCGGCGGCGAGATGATCGTGGAGGATCTTCACCGCCACGGTCCGGGCCAGCACTTCGTCGTGCGCGCGCCACACCGAGGCCATGCCGCCGCTCGCGATGCGCTCCTCGAGCAGGTAGCGGCCGGTGAGCACACGCGGAGCGGTCGACGGGCCTTCAGCCTCGTCCGTGGTGGGAGGTCTCCAGGTCTGATCGACCGGGTCGGTCATACCCCTCCTGGGGTCGTGCACGCTGACTCGTTGCGGGATCTGCCCGCCCTGCGAGTGTATGCGAGGACGGCCGCGCCACCGGCGTGCGGGCGCGGCCGCTGGTCGCCGCCTGCACACCCTGCCCGGCGGGCAGGCGGGCCGAACCTCCGGCGGCTGCGGTGCCTCAGCGGAACACGGCCTGCTTGGTGACGGAGTTCTCGGACCACGAGCTCAGGGGGCCGAGACGGTCGAGGACGAGGACGTTCGCCGTCCGCCCGACCGTGACGCGCACGGCCTCGCGATCCGCAGCGAACGCTTCGAGGCGTGCCCCCTCATGCTCGTCGAGGCTCGCGAGCACCGCACGTTCGACGTGCGCGGGGGTGCGCTGCCCAGAGGGGACGGCGGCGCCGGAGAGCACCGCGTCGCGGCCGATGTCGTCGAGCTGGACGTGGTTCACCGCGATCGCGACTGCCTCGTGGACCACGAGTGCGAGCGCGAGGATGAACACGACCAGCTTGACCAGACCGCGAAGCATGATGTCGCCGCGTTCGTCACGGACCACGGGGAACCTCCCTGCACGGACTGCCACCATCATGCGCCATGCGGCCCCGGCCCGCGGGCAACTCATCCGTCTGGCAGCCGCGCGGTCTGCGTGCCCCCGGATGCCGCCCGCGGGCGCAGAGCGCGGCGGGACGGTGCAGGTTGGCGCCCCCCTGCGGGAGGCGGGGGCGCGCTGCTGGCCTGGCGGCGTCGGCGGGCGAGCTCCCGCATGCCCCAGCCGAGCAGGAACAGCGCGGCGCCGGCGGTGATGACCACGCCGGCCACCGAGAACGCAGTCGACCGGACGACCACCGTGCCGGCGGCGAGCTCGACCACACCATCGGCGTCCGTCACCACGATCGCCACCCCATCGGTGCGTCCGGGCCGCAGCGCCCGCACCTGGAAGGTGAGGATCTCGGCGCTGTCCGGCTGGAGGACGATCTCGCGGGTGGGCCCGCCGTCGATCTCGTAGGACGCGGTCCGCAGCTCGAGCCGCAGCCGCAGCGGCACGTCCGCGCTCGAGCGCACGGTCACGGGCAGCTGCCCCTCGACGCTCGTGAGCGTCACCGGTGGCACGTCGGGGACCGACACCGCGCTGTAGAGCCTGTCGACCGTGTCGGTCACCGCCCCGAGAAGCGCGCGCCCCTCGGCGAGGTCGTCGCGGTAGTGCACCGAGGCTGCCTGCAGCAGGACGCGGTCGAAGCGCGCCGGCGTGGCCCGGTCCTCGATGAGCACCCCCTCGAGGGAGCCGAGCGCACGGCGTGCACCCTCGAGGTCGTCGAGGTAGCTGAGCGGGAGCTCAGCGATGCGCTCCTCGGGCGGATAGGCGAGCTCTACGGGCTCGTCCGCGCGCTCCACCCGCTGCAGCAGGCTCGTCAGCGTGACGACCTCCGCGAAGGGCGCATCCCCGAGCCCGTCGGCCAGGGCGGCGAGTAGGTCGGACGGCAGCTCCGTGCCGTGCGGCGGGGTGATGAGGACCCCCCGGCGCTCCGTGCCCGGGGCCTCGAAGTACACGTTGGCGACCTCGCCGAGGATGCGCTGCGCCAGCAGCGGGCCCTCGGCAGGCGGGTCCTCGAGCGTGCGCTCGATCCAGGGGTCGGGGACGAGGACGGGCATGGTCGTCCCGGGCCCGGAGCGCATCTGGCGGATCGGGGACGGTGAGCGGTCGCCGCGGGGGCCTGGCAGGCGCAGGTGTGCCTCGCTCAGCACCAGGCGGCGCACGCCGAGGCCACGCAGCCGGACGAGGGTCTCGGGGTTGACGCCGGCGGGTGGCCACAGGATCGTGTCCACCGGCCGCACGCCCGCCATGCTCTCCAAGAGGTGGGCGCCGTCGACGACGTGTCTGCCGACCTCGGAGTCCAGCTCTGCCCGGGTGAGGCCAACAAGGTCCGCGGAGGCGTAGGGCTGCGCGAGCACATGGGTGAAGGGGCGCGCTGCGACGTCCCGGAAGCGGTCGAGGAACGTCGAGGCCACGTCGGCCTCGGGGCTGTCCGGGCCTCGGGTGGTGGGTCCGCCCTGGCCGCCGAGGAGGTAGCCGCTGGCCACGTCGCCGGCTTCTTCGAGGGTGAGCGCATCGACGGCGAGGGTGACCGGGAAGCCGGGCCGGTCCTCGAGCGTGCGCATGAGGCCCCCCAGGGCGCCGGAGGAGCGCAGCGCGTCGGTGAGCGACTCGTCGACGAACATGCCCTGGCCGTCGCGCCCCGGTGGGTGCGTCACGCCGAGCAGCAGCGACACGGCGATCGACAGGGGCGCCTGCATGGGCGAGTACACGAGGTTGGTGATCACCTCATCGACCACCTCGCCGGCGGACAGCAGCTGCAGGCGCAGGGGGTAGACACCTTCTTGCCCGCCTGGCCGGGCGAGGCCCAGCTCGGCAGCGGTCTGGGTGAGCTCGGCGGAGCGGGAGCCCCGTGCGGGCACGGACGCGAGGTCCTTGGAGAAGCCGTGGATGATGCGACCGAGCTCGCCTTCGTCCATCGCCTGCTGGTAGTTGAAGCGGCCGATCGGGTTCACGTGGACGGTCGCGAGCACGCGCAGATCCTCGCGGTCCTGCCGGCTTGCGTTCGTGATGCGCGTGCGCACCCGCAGGCCGTCGTCGTTCGTCACCATGGCGTCCAGGCGGTCGACCTCGAGTGCGAGGCTCGAGTCGGAGCGCTCACTCGGCCCGGTCTGCGCGGCCAGCGGGCCCGCGGTCACGAGCGCCAGGCAGCCCCCCACGACGGCTGCCGCGAGCGCGCTCCGCCGCCGGGGGCTCACGGTCCTGCCCGGTCGTCGCGGCGTTCGCCCACCGGGGCGTGCGCCTCGGCCTCGGGGGCGGCGTTGCGCACGAGGTCACGCTCGTTCGCATGCGTCAGGCGCTCGATGGCCTCGGTGTAGGGCAGCCACGTCACGTCCTCGGCCTCGTCGTCGCGGGACGTCATGTCGCCGCCGTTGTAGCGCATGAGGAAGTAGTGCACGTACTTGTGGTAGCGCACGGCGTCGGGGCGCCACACGAACCAGTAGTCGACGACCCCGAGCTTGGTGACCACCTCGGCGTCGAGGCCGGTCTCCTCGCGGACCTCCCGCACCGCGGCGGACTCGAGATCCTCACCGTCCTCCAGCCCGCCCTTCGGCAGGGTCCACTGCTTGGTTCCGGCGGCGTTGCGGTGTGCGATCAGGACGACCCAGCGCCCATCAGGGCGGTCGTCGATGACCAGCCCGCCGGCGGAGACCGCGTGGCGGGTGGGGTAGCGGCTCACGGCAGCCTCTGCCGGCCCGAGGCCTCCACGGCCGCGTTCGGATGCACCACGGCGCACTGCATACGTGCAGGATAGAACGCGGAGGGGGTCCGGGCTTCGGGCCCGTGCCGAGCGGCGCCACGGGGGTGGCGTGCGCACGCGGCCGCAGCCTGCGCGGCGGGACTGCCGGTCAAGTCGGTGCCTGCACGAGCCGAAACATGAGCGTGAGCCGACGGGCTGTTGGTTGCCCCAGTACCGCCCGGTGGCACGAGACGAGCAAAGGCAGACGCAGTGGACATCAACGACTATCTCTCGCATCTCGTGGAGAAGGGCGGGTCGGACCTGCATCTGAAGGTCGGGGGGCCGGCCTTCGTGCGGATCGACGGGGACCTGCACCCCGTCGACCACCTGCCGGCCCTGACGGCGGAGGACACCGAGGCGTTCGCGCACGCCATCATGGGGCAGGCATCGCGGGAGCGGGCCGCGCGCGGCGAGGAGGCGGACTTCGCCTACTCCATGCCGGGCACGGGCCGGTTCAGGGTGGCCGTCTTCTATCAGCGGGGCTCGCTCGGCCTGGTCGTGCGCCGGGTGCTGCCAGGGTCGCAGTCGTTCGGCGAGCTCGGGCTGCCAGCGGCGGTGCGGCGCCTGTCCGAGGAGCATCGCGGGCTTGCGCTCGTCACGGGACCGACGGGCTCCGGCAAGACGACCACCACGGCCGCGATGATCAGCCACATCAACGCGACGCGGTCGTGCCACATCGTGACGATCGAGGATCCGATCGAGATCCTGCACTCGGACCAGAAGGCGATCGTCGATCAGCGGGAAGTGGGCGTCGACACCGCCGACTTCAACTCCGCCCTGCGCTCCGTGGCACGTCAGGACCCCGACGTCATCTTCGTCGGGGAGATGCGCGACGTCGAGACCGTCACCGCCGCGCTCCAGGCCGCAGAGACCGGCCACTTCGTCATCTCCACGCTGCACACGACCAACACCACCGAGACGCTGAACCGCATCATCGACATGTTCCCGCCGCACCAGCAGTACCAGACGCGGCTGTCGCTCGCGAACTCGTTGAAGGGCATCGTGTGTCAGCGGCTGCTGCCCTCGGCCACCGGTGGTCGTGTGGCCGCCGTCGAGGTGTTCGTGATGACCGCGCGCCTCCACGAGTTCGTTCTCGATCCCGCCAAGACCGGAGAGATCGAGGACGCGATCGCTGGCGGCGAGTACTACGGCATGCAGACGTTCGACCAGCATCTGCTCGAGCTCTACCGGGACAACCGGGTGACGCTGAAGGACGCCCTCGCCGCGGCGACGAGCCCGCACGACCTGCGCATCGCCGTGCGTGCGGCCGGCCTGCAGGCGTAGCCACCGCGAGGCGCACGCCGACGAGGAGCGGCTCCGCAGGGGGCCCGCGTCTACCATGAGGCATGTCATGTCCCATGCCCTCACCCCCAGCCAGGAGCAGGCGCTCGCTGACCTCGTCGCCGTCTACCCGGTGGCCGACGAGCTCGCGCAGCGGTTCGCCGCGGCAGGGCATGAGCTGTACCTCGTCGGCGGCACGGTGCGCGACACCCTGCTCCACGGTGACGCCGGGAAGGACCTCGACTTCGCCACTCCTGCGCGCCCCCACGAGAGCGAACGCGTGCTCGCGGGGTGGGCCGACGCCGTGTGGTTGACCGGCGCCCGCTTCGGCACGGTCAGCGGCGCGAAGGACGGCGCGCACCTGGAGATCACGACCTTTCGCAGCGACGCGTACGCGCCGGATTCCCGTCACCCAGAGGTGACCTACGGCGACGACATCACCGTCGACCTGTCACGCCGGGATCTCACGGTCAACGCGATGGCTGTGCGGCTCGCGCCGCCGCCCCCGCGCTTCGTCGACCCGTTCGGGGGCCTGGCCGACCTGCGGGCGTCCGTCCTGCGCACTCCCGTGGACCCGGAGACGAGCTTCGCCGACGACCCGCTGCGCATGGTGCGCCTTGCGCGCTTCGCCGCGGTGCTGGACGCCGAACCCGACGGGGCCGCCCTGAAGGCCGCCACCACCATGGCCGACCGGCTCGACCTCGTCAGCCGCGAGCGCATCCGCGACGAGCTCAACCGGCTCGTGTGCGCTCCAGCGCAGGCCCGGGGCATGGACATCCTCGTCGACGCCGGGCTGGCCGACCGGTTCCTGCCCGAGCTGCCCGCCCTGCGCATGGAGCGCGACCCGGTCCATCACCACAAGGACGTCTACCGCCACACGCTCGCCGTCGTCGACCGCTGCCCGCACGACGACCTCGTGCTGCGCCTCGCCGCGCTGCTGCACGACATCGGCAAGCCGGCCACGCGCGAGTTCCACCCCGACGGCCGGGTGACGTTCCATCACCACGAGGTCGTGGGCGCGCGCATGGCACGCCAGCGGCTGCAGGCACTGAAGTACCCCAAGACGGTCATCGACGAGGTGTCCCAGCTCGTCTTCATGCACCTGCGCTTCCACGGCTACGCGGAAGGCCGGTGGACCGACTCGGCGGTGCGCCGCTACGTGAACGACTGCGGCAACGAGACGCAGCTGCGCCGTCTCAACCAGCTCAGCCGCGCCGACGTGACGACGCGCAACCAGGACAAAGCCCGCCGCCTCCACGCCGCGATGGACGACCTCCAGGCACGGATCGCTGCCCTGCGCGAGCGCGAGGAGCTCGAGCGCGTCCGCCCGGCCGTCGACGGAAACCAGATCATGGCGCATCTCGGCATCGCGCCCGGCCCCCTCGTCGGCGAGGCCTGGAACATGCTGAAAGAGGCGCGGCTCGAGGAGGGGCCGATGTCCGACGAGCGCGCGTACGAGCTGCTCGACGCCTGGGCGGAGGCCAAGGGCCTGCGGTGACCGCTCCCGCCGACGGTGGCGCGCAGGCCGGGGGGTTGCGGTGACCTCTCCCGCCGACGGTGGCGCGCAGGCCGGGGGGCCGGGGGTCTGGACCGACCGGGACGGCGCCGTCGTCGCGGCCGCTGAGCCGCCGCCCGAAGGCTCGTGCTACCGCGCGCTCGGCGACTTCCAGGGGGCGGCGTACGAGCGCAACGCGTTCGCGCGCGGCACGGCCCAGGAGGTGGCGTTCCTCGCCGCGGTGCTGGACCTGCGGCCGGGGATGCGGGTGGTCGACGTGGGCTGCGGCACGGGACGTCACGCGCGGGCCCTGCAGGCGCGTGGGCTCGAGGTGCTCGGAGCAGACGTGTCCCACGGGCTCCTGGCGGCCGCAGCCGTCAAGGCGCCCGGACGCTGGGTGCAGGCCGACGCGCGGGCGCTGCCGCTGCGGTCGGGCTGCGCCGACGCCGTCGTGTGCCTGTGCCAGGGCGGCTTCGGGCTCACCCCCCGGGGTGACGAGCAGACGCTGGGCGAGCTCGCCCGCATCCTGCGGCCGGGGGGCCAGCTCGCGCTCACGGCGTTCTCCGCCTGGTTCGCGGCGCGGTACGCGGCCCCCGATGACGCGCTCGACGTGGGCCGGAGCATGCTGCACAACCAGGCCGAGGTGCGCGCGCCCGCTGCGGCCGCGCGCCAGTTCCCGTTGTGGACGACGTGCTACACCGTTCCCCACCTCGAGCTGCTCGCCAGGCATGCGGGCCTTGTCTGCGAGCGCATCGTAGGGGCCGCACCAGGCGCCTACGCCGACCACAGCCCCCGCATCACCGACCCTGAGCTGCTGTTGTTCGCCCACAAGCCGGATGGTTGAACCACAGCACAGATATTCAAAGTTGTGAGCTGTCTGTGGATATGAGCGGCCGTTTTCAGCCGGTTTGGGCTGGTATCCGCGCTGGTGTAACCGAGGCCGCAGCCTCAAGTATGCGCTCACTGCGCATGAGGGTGCGCCAGGATCGTCACCACGGCTGGCGGGTCGCAGCCCCACCGCCGCCGCCCCCCGCGAGTCCGATCCAGTCGCCACACGCCCCAGTCGGGCCACCTCGCTCGCGTCCAACCCCGACCCCAAGCCGGCAGCGGGAGGGCCCTGGCGGAGGACCTTTGGCCCCGAGAAGCGGGACGAATGGGCCCTTGCGTCGCAGATCAGGCACGCTAGCGTTAGGGTAGCCTTACCGAACACTGGGGAAGCCGTGCTCGTCTGCCACTGCAAGAGCGTGTCCGACCGCGAGGTGCGCAACGCGATCGCTGCCGGGGCGCGCGACGAGTTCGACGTGGCAGCCGCGTGCGGGGCGGGCACGGGCTGTGGAGGCTGCGTGCCCACGGTCAGCGCCCTGCTCGCCGAACAGGGCTGTGCGCCTGGGTGCCCGGTTGTCGGAGCACTGCGCCGCCACGCGGCCGAGGTCGGCGCGCCGTAGGAGGGGCTCAGCGTGTGCGGGCCGCCGGTCTGCTGCGGCCCCCAGCGCTCGCGGCCGCCGGTCTGCCGCGCTCAGCCCTCGCGGCGCGGGGGTTGGGGGCGTCAGCGCTTGCGGCCGCCCTTCGGCTTCTTGCCCGGCGCCCGGTCGTCGCGTTTGCGCTTGCCTTGACGGGCCCGCTCGAGGTTGGCCGCCTCCGCCCGACGCGCCCGGCGGGTGAACAGGACGGCCATGAGGGCGAAGACGAGCAGCGCGAGGATCGCGTTCGCCACGACGACAGCCAGCGGTTCGCGGATCATCAGCACGAGGGCGAGCGCCGGCCCGAAGAGCCAGGCGAAGCGCCAGAAGCGCTGCTGGCTGCGGGCGATCACCACCGCGAGGGCAGCCTCCTTGCGGTTCTCGGCCGCCCGGCCCCGGTTGACGGCGCGTCGGATGCGCCGCTTCGTGTCGCGGTCGAGCGCCCGCCACGCATCGGTGAACGCGGGGCCTTCCGGGATCGTTGGCTGCTTGCCCACGGTGCCGCATTGTAGAGCCTTCGACCTCGGCTCCGGTCGGACACGCGCGCACCACGTCCTCCGCTCGGTAGGCTCGCAGCCAGCGCGCAAAGGAGGCATGACATGGTGCAGGGCAACCCTGAGGTGATCGAGATCGCGAACGAGGCGCTCACCGCGGAGCTGACGGCGGTGAACCAGTACTTCATCGCCTCGAAGACGGCGGAGAACTGGGGCTACGCGAAGCTCGCCAAGGACTACTACGACGAGGCCCTGGGGGAGATGAAGCACGCCGAGACGCTCATCGAGCGCATCCTCTACCTGGAGGGCACGCCGAACATGCAGCGCCTGTTCCCGGTGGCGGTCGGGGAGACCGCGATCGAGCAGTTCCGCGCGAACTACGAGATGGAGCTCGCTGCGGTCCAGCGCTACCAGCGGGCCATCACGATCTGCGCCGAGGCCGGGGATCCTGGCACGCGGGTGCTGATGGAGCGCTTCCTCGTCGACGAGGAGCAGCACGTCGACGAGGCCGAGGCCGAGCTCGAGAACCTCGAACAGCTCGGCGAGCAGCTGTGGCTCGCGAAGTGGGTGTGAGGCCCGCCCAGGAGGCTCGGCCTGCACGGCCGGGTAGCGGCTGCGTGCAACCCTGACCCACACGCGGAGGATGCCGCGCGGGCGCTGCATCCTCGGG
>SKPY01000245.1 GCA_007119305.1 Nitriliruptorales bacterium | reverse complement strand
TCCCCGCAACGGGGTGAGGTCGTGGTCGGCGACCAGGCGCCTGGCGCGGGCAAGCCACCCGGCTGACGCCGCCACGTTGCCGAGGTTGGCCCAGTGGTCGATCGCGAGCCGCAGCGCCACCCCGGCAGCAGCGGCCGGGTCCTGCTGATGGCGAAAGGCCGCGTAGGCCCGCTCCCGATGGCTCAGGGCATCACGGATGTCGCCGAGCCACCACAGCGCCTCCCCCAGTCCCGCCAGGGCTTCGGCGGTCTCATGGTCGGCCAGCGCTGCTGCGAACGCCGTCTTCGCGCCCGCCCAGTCCCCCTCCTGCAGCGCCTTCCGACCACCGGCCAGCAACGCTTCCACCGTGTCCGCCATGCCGGGAGTCTACGCACCCCGCGCCGTCACCGAGCCCGACCCGTTCCGCGACCGGGCGACGTCGCCGGCGGAGGCATATGCGCCACGAGATAGGTGAGCTCACCGATGCTGGCGGAGCGCTCCACCCCCATGCTCATCCTCACCACGAACCGAGGAGCCACCATGAGCGCACGACACTGCTTCGACTTCGACCACGAACGGTTGGGTGCCCACGTCGCCGCCATGCAGCACGACCCGGCCGCCGCCACGTTGACCATCCGGTCGCGCCACCGGTGGGACGGCGGTTTCGCCGTCGCGGGTCGTACCGAGGAGGTCGCCTACGCGGACGTGGCGCTCACGCAGGCGCACGACGTCCGCACCGACTGGCCGCATGAGCTCGGAGGCAGCGGCTCGGGGCCCATGGCCGGGCAGGCCGGCCTGGCCGCCGTGGGCGCCTGCGTCGCCGCCACCTACGCAGCGGAAGCCGCCCTGAGGGGTGTCACCATCAAGGACCTCGAGGTGACGGTCGAGGGCTCCGTCGATCTGCGGGGCGCGTTCGAGCTCGCCGATGTGCCGGTCCCGTTCTCCGGGGTGGCGATCAAGATCCACGTGACGGCCGACGCCGACGACGCGGCGCTCGAGGAGCTCGCCGAGGCGAGCCGCCGCACCTCGCCGATGTACCAGTCATTCGTCAACCCCGTGCCCATGCAGGTCGGCCTCGAGCGCCGAGGCTGACACGCGCCCGCGGGTGCAACACCCCTGCAACGCCGCTGCAACAGCCGTCAGCAGCCTCGGAAGGGACGTCCGCTGCTCGTGCGCAGCGCGGCATCAGGGGCGTTCCGACCGAACCGAACGCCAAACCGAAGACGAAAGGACGAACCATGCTCGTGAAACCCGATCCGACCTTCTACCCGTCCGCGCGGATGGCGATGGAGGCACCGCGGGAGCGGCACGCCTACGTGGCACTGCTCGACCCCGACGGCGACGCGCGGCCCGACGGGCTGGCGACGGTCGACCTCGATGCCGAGTCGCCGACCTACGGCGAGGTGGTGCACACCGTCGACATGCCGGACGTCGGCGACGAGCTGCACCACTTCGGCTGGAACGTGTGCAGCGCGGCCCTCTGTCCGTACGCCCCGCACCCGCATCTGGAGCGCCGCTACCTCATCGTGCCGGGGCTGCGCTCGTCGCGTATCTACATCCTCGACACGAAGGACGACCCGCTGCGGCCCCGCATCGTCGAGACGATCGAGCCCGAGACGGTGTTCTCGCGCACCGGTTACAGCCGTCCTCACACCGTGCACTGCGGGCCGGACGGCATCTACGTGAGCGCGCTCGGCGGGCCCGACGGCGACGGCCCGGGTGGCATCTTCGTCCTCGACCACCAGACGTTCGAGCCGCTCGGCCGCTGGGAGGTCGACCGTGGCCCGCAGGAGCTGCACTACGACTTCTGGTGGCATCTGGGGCACGACGTGATGCTGACCAGCGAGTGGGGGACGCCGAACATGGTCGAGGGCGGCCTCGACCCCGAGCTGCTGCTCGGTCGGCAGTACGGGCATCAGCTGCACGTGTGGGACCTGCGACGCCGGCGCCACGAGCAGGTGCTCGACCTCGGCGACGAGCACCAGATGGCCCTGGAGCTCCGGCCAGCCCACGACCCGACGCAGACCCATGGGTTCGTGAACACCGTCATCAGCGTCGAGGACCTGACCACGTCGGTGTTCACCTGGCATCGGCCGAACGGCGAGTGGAGGGTCGACAAGACGATCACGGTCGGGCCCGAGCCGGCGGCGACCGAACAGCTGCCGCCCGCGCTGCAGCCCTTCGGCGCAGTTCCGCCGCTGTCGACCGACCAGGTCCTGAGCCTCGACGACCGGTTCCTGTTCCTGTCCTGCTGGGGCACCGGCGAGCTGAAGGCCTACGACGTCTCCGATCCGTTGAAGCCCGTTGAGACCGGGTCGTTGCGCATCGGCGGGATCGTGAACCGGACCCCGCACCCGGCGCACCCGGACCGGCTGCTCAACGGTGGTCCGCAGATGGTCGAGGCGAGCCGGGATGGCAAGCGCCTGTACTTCACGAACTCCCTGTACCGGGTGCTCGACGACCAGTTCTACCCGGACGGCATCGACAGCTGGATGGTCAAGGTCGACGTCGGCGAGGACGGCCAGCTCAGCCTCGACCCGGACTTCTTCGTCGACTTCTCCGCCGACGGCCGGCGCGCCCACCAGATCCGCCTTGACGGCGGTGATGCGTCGTCGGACTCGTACTGCTTCCCGTGATGGAGTCGACCAGCCTCGCGGTCCTGCTCGGGTTGGGCGCTTTCCACGGGCTCAACCCGGGCATGGGCTGGCTGTTCGCCGTCGCGCTCGGGCTTCAGGAGCGCAGCCGCCGCGCGGTGCTGCGGGCGCTGCCGCCGCTGGCGGCCGGTCACGCCGCCGCGGTGGTCGTCGCGCTCGCGCTGTTCGAGGCCGTCCGCGCCGTCGCCTCACCTCGACTGGTGGCGCTGGCTGCCGGAGGACTGCTCGTCGGCCTCGGCCTGTGGCATCTGATCCGTCGGCGCCATCCCCGCTGGGGCGGCATGCGCCTGCAGCCGCATGAGCTGGCCGTCTGGTCGTTCGTCATGGCGAGCGCCCACGGCGCCGGCCTGATGCTCTTCCCCGTGGTCGGCGCCGGCGGGTCGGACCATCCCGTCACCGGTCTCGCAGCCGCCACGGTCGTCGACGCCGGCAGCGGGCTTGCGCTCGCGGCCGCCGTCCACAGCGCCGGCATGCTCGTCGCCATGGCGGGCATCGCGCTGCTCGTCTACGAGCAGTTCGGCGTCGCCATCCTCCGCCGTGCCTGGTTCAACACCGACCTGCTCTGGTGGCCCGCCCTCATCATCGCCGGCGTTCTCGTGTTCTTCACCTGACGGCCAGGCCAGGCCACAGCGGCTCTAGCCGGCGCCTCGGCCCCGACGTCATCGTCGTGCTCGCCGACCCGCCGCCGTCTCGACCACCGTGGCAAGCCGGCTCGCCGCCTACCTGCCCTGATGCCCAACGGTCGCTGCCCCGTGCGGAAGAACCGCCGCACGGGCGCATCCGCCCATCGGCCGTAGGGCCGTAGCGGCCAACCGCGGTTAGTTACGGAACTCCAGTTGATCATCCACATCGGCCCCGTCCGCGCTCAAGCGATCATCGACGGGCGCCCCTGGGGCAGCGTCGACGCGCTCCTCACCGATGGTTTCGGGCTCCAGGCGCTGGATGCGATCGAGACGACTAACGTCGACCAGCTCGTGGTCGAACGCCACCTCAAGTCCTCGACCATCATCGCCTCAACCTGTGTCCGAGAGTCCGAGGAGCCCGCCGGCTGATAGCACGGACGAAGGGCAGCTGCCACGACAGCCCACATCGGGGCCGTTAAGCACTCCATCCCAAGACGGGCTTCACGTGGGCATCGCCCCGCTTCTCAGACAGTCGCTTCGGCCGCTTCCTGCATGCTCGCGATCTGCACGAGGTTCCCGCAGGTATCGTCGAACACCGCCATCGACACCCCGCCCGCCTCGAGCGGTTCCTGGGTGAAGCGCACGCCGAGGCCCTTGAGGCGGTCGGCCTCGACATGGACATCGTCAACCGCGAACGACGTGCACGGGATCCCGTCCTCCACCAGCGCGGCCTTGTACGGCCCCACCGCGGGATGGCCGTCGGGTTCGAGCAGGAGCTCGGTCCCATCGGGCTCCTCCGGCGAGACGACCGTCAGCCAGCGGGCCTCACCCAGCGGAAGGTCGGTCTTCTTCACGAACCCAAGCACATCGGTGTAGAAGGCCAAAGCCTTGTCCTGATCGTCGACGAAGACGCTCGTGATGTAGATCCGCACGGCATTGCTCCTCTCAGTCTCGGACGGGCCAGCGCTGTGCTATGGCCCGCAGCGGCCCTGTGTCGATGAAGTGGAACTTGTAGCGGCCCTCCCTGCGCGTGGTCACAAGACCCGCCCCTTCGAGGACGCCGAGGTGCTGCGAGATCGCCTGCCGCGACGACGTCACCTCATGCTTCATGGCAAGCCGCGTACACAGTTCGAAAAGCGTCTGGCCCTCCCGCTCCGTCAACTCATCGAGGATGGCACGCCTCGTCGGGTCGGCCAGAGCCCTGAACACATCACCCACGGCCCGCAGGATAGGCAAGTCATCGCTTGCATGTCAATCTCTGTTGGGCGCTCCAGATAAAGGTCAGCAACCCGCACGTCTCAGGTCCGCACCGGTGTGTGCGTCGCGGCGGTTCAGCGCTCCGTTCGGTCGGGTCCACTGCCGGCGGTGGCAGCGGACGCCCGTCCGGCTATTCGCTGGGACATTGGCGTTCGTGGTCTTGTGCGGCTGACGAGGATGAGGCGGGCGGCCAGCCCGGTGACGGCGAAGGCTAGGGGGATGTGCAGCATGAGCAGGTCGGCGCTGCCGCGGCTGGCGCGCATGCCGGCGAGGATCGTGCCCGCCAGGGCCAGCACGAGCGCGGCGCGCGTGGCGAGCTCGGTGAGCGGTTCGGGCCTGGTGCGGCGGCCGACGAGCCCGGCGACGAGCACGGCGGCGGCGGCCGCGAGCAGGGTGTAGCCGACGTATTCGTGCAGGTCCCGCAGGCCTGGGCGTCCGGCGAGGAAGCCGCCGGCAAGGACCGCCTGGGCGAGCACCCCGAGCACGATCGCCGCAGCGGCGACGCGGGTCGCCGTCGGCGCGGCCACGGTCCGTTGTGTGCCGGTGACTGCAAGCTGGCGGTCCGCAGCGAGGGTGTGCGGTTCGGTGGGGGTCATGGGGCCTCCTTGGTGGCGCAGGATCGCCGGCGCCAGCGCGGCTTGGAGATGCCCAGGGCGACGTTGGCGATGAGCAGCGTCAGGGCGGCCGCCGGGGCGGTCGCCAGCGGCAGGAAGTCGGCGGTGGTGAAGGACTGCCCGGCGATGGCGGCTTCGGCGGAGGCCGCGAGTCTGGGTTCGAGCACGACGATGACCACGGCGGCGGTGGCCGCGGTCACCGCGAGCTTGATCGTCACCCACCAGTGCGTCGCGAGGCCCCAGCCGCCGAGGACGGCCTGGAGCACGCCGGTGGCCAGCGCGAGGACGGCCAGGGGCGCGACGACCCAGGCGTCCACGAGGTGCGCGGCCGGGTAGACCGTGCGTGGGTCCGCGCCGCGCAGCCCGGCGACGCCGAGCGCCGCGAGCACGAGGACGGCGCCGATCAGCCCGGCCGAGGCGGCCACGTGGATGACGAGTAGGGGCTTGCGCCAGGCGGAAGCCGGCCGCTGCGCGGCCGGTGGGGACATGTGCGTGCGGTGTTCGTCACGGGCCGCGTGCATGGCGCTCAGCCCGGGGGCAGGACGCCAGTGAGGTGCAGCACGGCGCCGAGCGCCGCGAGCGACGCCCCGCCGGTGATGATCGCGGCGGTGCGGCGCCGTGTGCGCGGGGCGCGGTCGGGGGCGGCGGTCGGGTCGTCGGGTGGCTGCATGACGGCGCCTTTCGGTCGGTGCGGATGTGTCAGCGGGGGTGGAGGCGGTCGGCGATGGCCGTCAGGTGCTGCTTCAGCTGGCAGCGGGTGGGTTGGGGGTAGGCGGGGCCGGACATGACGAGGTTGTGCACCGCGCCGGTGATGATGAAGCCGAACGCGGCAATGTCGACGTCGCCCTCAATGCGTCCGGCGTGCTGCTCGGCGGCGAGGTAGCCGGCCACGGCGGCCTCGAACGACCCCGGCCCGGCCCCGCTGTGGTGCGCCCTGGCGGCCACGGCCTCGGCGAGCGCCTTGTCGGCCATCACCTCTGCGGCGAGTGTCACCGCGGGCGAGTCGAGCAGGAGCTCGGCGTACCAGACCAGGTTGTCGGCGACGGTGGCGGCGCCGGCGCGGGCGATGAGCTCTTCACCTGCGGCGGCGAGCCGGGTGAACTCAACGTGGACGATGGCGGCGACGAGCTCGCCGCGGTCGGCGAACACCTTGTAGGGCAGCCCGAGCGCGCAGCCGGCCTCGGCGGCCAGGGTCCGCATGGTCAACGCCTTGGCGCCGTCGCGGGCGATGATGCGCTGGGCGTGCTCGAGCAGCGAGGCGCGCAGCTGCTCGGCCGCCTCGGGGGTGCGTTTACGCGGTGACATCGTCGCGCTCCACAACCCGCACCCCCATGGCGAGGGCGGCGGCGATCACGGCGAGCACGACCGCGGCCGCCGGCCCGACCGGCAGGAAGTCGTCGCCTGGCATGTTCCGCAAGCTGAACGACGCCATGACCGGCAACCAGCGGAACACCGTCGGGGAGGCCTGGAACAGCGCCGGTTCGACGAGCACCATCCACGCCAGCGCGCCGACGAGCGCGACGGTCTGGTTGCGCACGAGCGCGCCGATGGCGACGCCGAGCACGCCGAACAGCACCGCCACGGCGATGCAGCCGAGCAGGGTGAGCCACACGGCCGAGCGGCCCAACGGCAGCGCGACGCCGTTGCTGTGGTACCAGGCCCAGGCGGTGGCGGTCGCGGCGCCGGCGGCGGCCGTGCCGTAGACCGCGCCGAGCCCGGCGAACACGACCGTCTTGGCGGCGACGACCCGCCGCCGTCGCGGTGTCGCGAGGAACGCCTGGCTGGCCTGGCCGAAGCGCCAGTCGCCGGCCATGCCGATGATGCCGGCGACGACGACGAGGACCACCCCGGCGGCGGCGCCGTGCATGGCCTCCTGCAGCTTGACATCGCTGAGCAGGTCGGCGGTGGCGGGGTCGGTGGCCAGCAGCGGCGCCAGCGTCCCGATGACCCCGACGGCCGCGGTGCCCAGCAGCAGCCACACAAAGGTCAGTGTTGCCGTCACCTTGCGCAGCTCGGCGCGCAGCAGCGCGGTCATGCTCCGCTCCGTTCGTCGGTGCCCGTGGCGCCCGGGCTGGTGAGCGAGCCGGCGAGCTGGAAGTAGGCGTCCTCGAAGCTGCCGCCACGCTCGGCCAGCGCATAGATCGGGCCAGCGCCGACCGCGGCGACGACCTCGCCGACCTGCCGGGCCGAGACGCCCTCGATCACCAGCAGGTCGCCGTCCACGCCGACCCCTGCGCCGCGCTGGCGCAGGGCCTCGGCCATGCGCGCGGGCTCGGCGCAGCGCAGCTCCACGACCCGCCTCGCCGCGCCCAGCAGCTCGTCCATGGCGGCGTCGGCGACCAGCCGTCCGCGGTCGATGATGAGCACCCGCTCGGCGACCTCGGCGAGCTCTGCGAGCAGGTGGCTGGACACCAGCACCGCGCGGCCCTCGGCGGCGAAGCGGCGCAGCAGGTCGCGCATCCACAGGATCCCCGGTGGGTCCAGGCCGTTGACGGGCTCGTCGAGCAGCAGGATCGGCGGGTCGCCCAGCAGTGCGGCGGCCAGCGCCAGGCGCTGGCGCATCCCCAACGAGAACGCGCCCACCCGCCGGCGGGCGTGCCCGTCCAACCCCACCAGCTCGAGCACCTCGCCCACCCGGCTCGGCGGCAACCCCGCCGCCATCGCCAGGCTGCTCAGGTGGGCGCGGGCCGTGTGGCCGGGGTGCGCGCCCGGGCCGTCCAGTACCGCGCCGACTGCGCGGCGCGGCTGCGCTAGCTCCCGGTAGGGCGCCCCGTTGACCAGCGCCTGCCCCGACGAGGGGGTGACCAGGCCCAGGATCATGCGCATGGTCGTGGTCTTGCCGGCGCCGTTGGCGCCGACGAACCCGGTGATCGACCCGGGCGCGATGTCGAAGGAGACGCGATCGACGACCGGTGGGCCGTCGAAGGTCTTGGTCAAGGACCGGCAGCTGATCGCGTGTTGTGAACCCATGTTCATGACGTTAGCATGAACCAATGTTCACGGCAAGTCAAGAGACCACCCCGTCAGGAGGCAGGGATGACCTGACATGACCAGTAAGTTCACCGAGCTTGCGATCGACTGTGCCGATCCCACCGGTCTCGCCCGGTTCTGGTGCTCGGACCTTGACTACGAGGTGCAAGACGAAGACGACGGAATCGTCGCAATTGGCTGGCCTATGGTGCCTGAAGGCAAGAACCGCCTTGGCCCAGTGCCACCGACGTTGACGTTCGCGCACGTGCCCGAGGGCAAGACCGTCAAGAACAGGCTCCACCTCGACGTCAACCCAACCGACAGGGAGCAAGACGAAGAGGTCCGTCGCCGGCTTGACCTAGGTGCTCGACACGCCGACGTCGGCCAAGGCGATGAGAGCTGGGTCGTACTTGCCGACCCAGAGGGGAACGAGTTCTGCGTCCTTGCGGACCGCTGCCCCTGATCGGAGGCCGCAGACCGCGCCAGACCTACTTCCGGTCGCCTACCCACGCTCACGCGAGCACGATGAGGAGCCCCGCCAACGGATGGAATCCCGACCCGAGCAAGATCAAACTCTGCCAACTTCTTGGCTCATGACAGCGTATGGCGGGTGGCGGATACGGCCGGGGGCGCGGGCATCCCGTTGAAGGGCCGCGTCCGGCCTGGCCAGGGCCAACAGCCGGCCAACAGCGTGGTTTGCCCCGGAGCACGGCCTGTACGCCGTGCCAAGATAGGCAACCCTACCGATGCGCTGTGCACAGCGCATCGTGCATCCTGCCGGTACGGCTGCACCCGAGGCAAGGAAGGAGCGGTCATGCCGACCACCAACCACCCGACGCTGTCGCACGCGCTCTCCCGTGACGGCACCGAGATCGGCTACTTCACCAGCGGCGTCGGGCCACCCCTGGTGCTGGTCCACGGTGGGCTGGGGGACCACACCCGCTGGGGCGCGCTGCGGCCCTACCTCGAGCCGCACGTCACCGTCCACGCCATGGACCGTCGCGGCCGGGGCGCCAGCGGCGACCACCCCGACTACAGCATCGAGCGGGAGTACGAAGACGTCGCCGCCGTCGTGGACGATGTTGCAGAGACGTCTGGCGCTCGGGTCACCGTGTACGGACATTCATCAGGTGGGATCTACGCCTTTGGCGCCGCACCGCTCACGGCCAACATCGACCGGCTCGTGCTCTACGAGGGCTGGCCGCCGACGACCGCCGACCTGTGGAACGTACCGCCGGCAGTCATCGAGCGGATGGAGGCGCTGTTGCAGGCCGGCGAGCGCGAGCGTGTCGTCGAGACGCTCGCACGGGAGTTCGCGGGACTCAGCGAGGAGGAGTTGGACGCCTACCGGGCAGATCCGTCATGGGCTGCACGCGTCGCCGTCGCACACACCTTTCCCCGCGAGGAGCGAGCCGCGTTGGAAACCATCTTCGACCGCGAGCACGCGACCAACGTCACCGTGCCCACGCTGCTGGTGGTCGGCGATCAGAGCCCGCCCTCCTGGCGGGCGGACGCCGACAGCGTCGCGGCAGCCCTGCCCGATGCGCACATCATCGTGCTCGAGGGGCAAGGGCACGGCGCGGACATCATCGCTCCTGAGATGTTCGCCCAGCACGTGCTCGGGTTCATCCGCGAACCCGCGTGACCGGCTGCGGACCTGAGGGGTGTCGGCCGCCCCTTGCCTCGGCGGACAATCACCTTCTACAGGAGCGACCCTACCTCGCAGCTACTGCTGGCGTCCCGCGATGCGCGTTGCACAGATGTGGGCATCAGCGCGGCCAGGCTCAAGGCTTCTGGAAGCCTCGACGGGCCACTGAGAGGGTTGAAGTTCCTTCGGCCGTGCATCCCGCGAGGAAACTCGTTGCGCGCGGGTTCGGTTGGCCTCTGACTGCGTCCGCGGTTGTCTCCGCTGTTCAGAGGAGACGGGCCTGGTAGAAAGCGGGTCAGGGCTGGAGTGGACCCTGGGCAGCCACACTCGGGTGGTCGAGCTACCCCCGTTCATTGGGGCGTCTGCGTGCCGGGTGGGCAGCGGCCGCCTCCGCTGGTCGATCGGGGAAGGGTCCACCGCGGATGGGCTTGTCCACCCTGACCCGTTCGTCGTTGTCCTCGACGCGCGGCTGGTAGTGGCGGGTGAACACCTGGCTCACCAGCTCGCGGCGGCTGCGGGCCGCGGTCTTCTCGAAGATGTGCTTGAGGTGTTCCTGCACCGTGTACGGGGAGATGCGCAGCGCCTCGGCGATCTGCGCGGTGGAGTCCCCCTGCAGCACGTGGCGGGTGACTTGTTCCTCCCGTGCGGTCAGCCCGTAGGCGGCCATGAGCAGCGGGGTGATCCGCTCCGGACCTGCCGGCTGGATGGTCACTGCCACGCGCCGCCCGCCGCGGCCCGCCAGCGCCTGGCCGTGCAGCATCACCCAGCCTCGACGCTCCGAGCGCACCCGCGCACTGGCAGGCTCCCCGCGCCGACTTGCGCCACGACCCTCGAGGGCAACGTGGGCCACGGAGAGCACGGCCGCAGGCAGCTCGCCTCGCTCCAGCGCGGGCAGGTCCGACAACCACTGCTGTGCACCCGGTGTGAAGGACTCCGGGGTGAGATCCTCCCCGAGCACCACGATCGCGGGAGCAGCGGGTCCGTCGGGCTCGGACGCCTCACCCAGCAGCGCTCCGCGTCGGACCCCTTCGGCGAGATAGGGGGCGACCGCCCGCAGGAAGTCGAGCTCTTCGGCGGAGAAGTCGGGTCGACCGGGGCCACGGGCCAGGTACACCGCGCCCCAATGCTCCCCGTCACGAGCCCGCAGCGCCACCAGCGCCTCGTGCTCCGCACCGATCGACCGGAGCAGCTCGACGTACTCGCCGACACCACCAGGATCGTTCTCTACCAGCTGCCGGAGCGTCTGCACCCCAGGGGGTTTCGCACCACGTCGCCGACCCGGTTACTGGGCATCTCGGCGGAGTACTCGAGCTGCACGACCGCCTCGGCCGACATCGGCATCGTGCACCCCTCGGAGAACATGCTCGTGATCAGCAGCGAGGCCGGGTCCAGCATCATCCACGTTGGGGCCGGAGTGGGGTCGGTGCCAGACGGGACGGCCCGGTCGAGCGCTGCACCAACCTCCGACAGGAAC
>SKPY01000389.1 GCA_007119305.1 Nitriliruptorales bacterium | reverse complement strand
GTCGGTGCCACCGCCGCAGCCGCCAGCGCGGCCCGCGCTTCGGGCGCCAGCCGGGCCGTCCGCGCCAGCACCGCATCCCGCACCGACGCCGGCACCCCCTGCATTCCCGCGGCGAGCACCTCGGTGACGAAGAACGGGTTGCCGCCCGTCTGCGCGTACAACGCGTGCACATCGACCTCCGGCGCCGCCGCGGCCAGCTCTGCCACCGCCGCGTGCGACAACACCTCGACGTCCACGCGCACCACCCCCCGCGCGGTCGCCAGATCCCCCAACACCGTGCGCAGCGGATGGGCCGCAGCCAGCGCATCGTCGCGGAACGTGACCACCACCAGCGCCCGCAGCCCCGCCACCCGCCGGCCCAAGAAGCGCAGCGCATCCAGGGTCGCCTCGTCCGCCCAGTGCGCGTCCTCGACCACCGCCACCGTCACCAACGAGCGTGCCGACAGCTCCCCGTCGAGCGCGCGGAACAGCGCTTCGCGTGAGCGCGCAGGCTCCCCGGCCTCGGCCAGCACCCCCAGCCGTTCGGCGAGCTCGAGCACCGGCCCCAACGGCCGCGGCGTGTCCAACGGATCACACGCCCCGGTCACGACCCGCGCGCCGCGCACCCCCGCGCAGAAGTGCTCCACCAGCGTGGTCTTGCCGACCCCCGCCTCGCCCGCCACGAACACCAGTCGCCCGCCACCGCCCCGGGCGGCCTCCAGGCACTCCTCGAGCACCGCCAGCTGCGTTTCTCGCTCGAGCACATCCATCGCCGTCAGCATCCTACGTCCCGCCTTCCGGGTGCCGTTGCGACCGATCAAACATAGGGAGTTTCCCCGATGAGGTCCGCGGCAGGGTCGAGCAGGCTGAGCTCGTCAACGACACCCACGCGTCGAACCCAAGGAGTCGAACCCACCATGACGAAGGACCTCAGCACCACCATGACGGTCGCTGACGCGACCGCCACAACCGGATACACGGAGACTGCGAGCGCGGCGCTGGCGCTCGGGTCGCATGCTCGTGTCAGCGCATGCACGCTCCTCGGCGGGGCCGATCCGAGCCGCGGGAACGGGTGAGACGGATGACCGTGCTGTCCCAACCGCTGTTCAGGCTCGTGCTGGCCGTCCTTGCCGCGGCGCTCGGCGCCACGTTCGTGCTCAGCGCTGCCGCCCAGGCGGACCAGCGCGACCTCGCCGGCGTCCGCGCCGCCGTCGCCCCCTATCACAACCTCGATCGCGCCATGGCCGACGGCTGGGACTGGGTACCCGGGCTGGACCACTGCTTCGAGCACCCACAGCTCGGCGGCATGGGCTACCACCTCATCGACGCCTCACGGCTGGACCTCACCCTTGACCCGCACCGACCCGAGGCCCTGGTCTACGTGCCGCTGCCCAACGGCACCCTGCGCCTCGGCGCCGTCGAGTGGATCGTGCCGGCCGAGGCCTGGCACGACGCGGGCCACACCGGGCCCCCAACGGTGCTCGACCAGCATCTGCACCTCAACGAGGAGCTGGGCGTCTACGTCCTGCACGCCTGGATCTTCGAGCGCAACCCGGCCGGGATGTTCGAGGACTTCAACCCGCGTGTGAGCTGTCCGTAGCGGTCGCGCGAGCGAGCCCGATGGCACGCACCCCGATGGCCAAGATCCAACGTCTGGCTCGCAGTCGCTGCTCGGCGCTGCGAGCCGGACGCCGTTGATCAGCGTGCCCACGTCCCTCCTCCTCGCCGGAGCACCCGCGCGGGGCCGCGCCGCGTCCGAGCACCCCCAGCAGCGCCTGCTGCGCTTCTAGCTCGTAGCGCCGCCAGCGCCACCAGCAGCCCACGCACCCACCCGGGCTGCCAGCACACCCCTACGCCGGCGTGCACCGGCGGTGGTTGCCAGAAATAGGGAGTTTCCCCGATGAGGCGCGCAGCGGGTGGCGCGCACGCTGACCGTGTCAACCGCACCCAAGGTGCCCACAACCGAGCAGAGGAGAACCACCATGCCGACGTTCCTCATCGAACGCGACCTCCCCGGCGCGGCGAAGCTGTCCGCCGAGGAGCTGCAGGACATCGCCCGCAAGTCGTGTTCCGTGGTCGACTCGCTGGGGGTGGCCTACACCTGGCACCACAGCTACGTCGCCGGCGACAAGATCTACTGCGTGCACGAGACCGACAACGCCGACACCGTCCGTGAGCACGCCCGCCGCGGCGGTTTCCCAGCCGACCACGTCGTCGAGGTTGCCGCCGTGATCGGGCCGGGGACGGCCGACGGCTGAGCACCCACCCGGTGAGGACCGCTCGCCTTGCCTCACCGTCGCGTCACCGCGCCGGCCCGGTGGCCCGCTGCCACCGGGCCCGCGCGGCGTGGCGGCTCGGCCCGCGCGCCGCTGTCTCGGGTAGCGTGACCGCGAGCGGAGCACCGACCTGCGGACGAAGCGAGGTGAGCGGTATCCGCCGTGCAGCCCGCCTCGGCCGCGGGTCGGGGACCACACCCCCCGCGCTCGTGGAGCGGGAGGAGGAGCTCGCGCGGCTCGGGACGCTGCTCGACGCGGCCGCGGACGGCGGCCGCGTGCTGTTCGTCTCCGGCGCGGCGGGCACCGGCAAGAGCACGCTGCTCTCGGCTGTGCGGGACGAGGCCAGGCCCGGCGTGGTCGTGCGCTGCGGCCGCTGCGACCCGACGTCGACGCCAGCGCCGTTCGCTCCGCTGTACGAGATGCTGCCGACGCTCCCAGAGGCGGTCGCTGAGGCCTTGCACGCTGGTGCGCGCCGGGAGCTGGTGTTCTCCGGACTCCTCGAAGAGCTCCGCGACACCCCCAGCGTGCTCGCGGTCGACGACGTGCACTGGGCCGACGAGGCCACGATCGACTTGCTGCGCTACCTCGGGCGTCGCATCGGCGAGACGCGTGCCGCGCTCGTGTGCACCTACCGCGACGAGGAGGTGGACCGCTCCCATCCCCTGCAGGCGCTGCTCGGTGAGCTGGGGCCCGGCGCCGAGCGCATGCAGCTGCGCGCCCTGACGGTCGACGGCGTGGCCCGCCTCGCCGACGGCACCCTGCTCGACCCACTCAAGGTCTACGCCGCGTCCGGCGGCAACCCCTTCTTCGTCACCCAGATGCTCGCCCACCCGGACGTGGAGCTGCCGCCGACGGTGGAGGACGCGATCCTCGCCCGCGCGCGCACGCTCTCCGCCACGGCGTGGACTGTGCTCGAGGCGGTCGGGCTGTCGCCCGACGGCATCCCGCTCGCGGTGCTGGAGCGGCTGTCGCCGACCGCCGAGCTGGACGCGGACGCCGCTGTGGGCCTCGGCCTGCTCGCCGTCGAAGGCCCACGTGTACGGGCGCGGCACGAGCTCATCCGCCTGGCCCTGGATGCCACGGTGCCGCCGAACCGCCGTCGGCGGCTCCACCGGCAGCTGCTCGACCTCCTGGCCGAGACGGCGAGGACTGCCGCCGACACGGCGACGCTGGCCCACCATGCGGTGCAGGCCGGCGACGGCCCGGGCATCGTGCGGTATGCGCTGGCCGCGGCGCGTCGTGCTGCGCAGGATGGTGCGCACCGTGAGGCGGTGGCCCACTACGCCCAGGTGCTCGGCCACGACGACCTCCTCGAACCGGACACGCTGGTCGCGGTCCTCGAGGGCTACTACTACGAGTGCTACCTGACCGGCTCCATGGCGACGGCCATAGACGCGGCCCGCCGGGCGCTTGCGCTGTGCGCTGAGCCCACCTGCCGCGGGCACCACCTGCGCTGGCTGTCGCGCCTGTCCTGGATGGCGGACGACCCCGCGCAAGCCGAGGAGTATGGCCTGGGCGCCGTCGCCGTGCTCGAGGAGGCCCGAGCCGACCCGCGCGAGCTGGCCTTCGCGTACTCCAACCTCGCGCAGCTCGCCATGCTCGCCGGCGACCGGGCCGCGAGCCTGCGTTGGGGCCGTCGGGCCCTTGACCTCGCCGAGGCGCACGGCGACGTCGAGGTCACGGTCCATGCGCTCAACAACCTGGGCACGGTTGACGCAGCTCAGCAGCACCTCCTGGTCCGCAGCTTGGAGCTCGCGGTGGCGCACGGGTTGGAGGAGCACGCCGCCCGCGCCTACACGAACCTCGGCCACCTCGCACTGTTCCGCCGTGAGCTCGACCGGGCGGCTACCGTCTTCGCCGCGGGCCTGGAGTACACCGAGGCCCGCGACCTCGAGCCGTGGTGGGTCGCGATGCTCGACGGCCAGTGCCTGCTCGACCTCTACCGGGGGCGGTGGGCGGATGCCGACCGCAACGTCGCCCGCACGGTGTCGGTGGCCGGCGCCACCCCACTGGACGCGTGGGCGCGGCTGACCGGCGCTCACCTGGCCCTTCGCCGCGGCGACGTCGACGCGGAGGCGGTCACCGCCGGCGCCATCGCACGCCTGACGGCGGTCGGGCAGACGGAGTGCACGGTGAGCGCCGCAGCGCTCGACCTCGAGCGCACCTGGCACACCGGCGAGGCTCCTGACGCGGATCTGCTGGCCGCCGCCCTCGAGCTGGCGCGCGAGCGAGAGGATCCGTGGCGCAGCGCGTCGCTGCTCTATTGGTTGCGCCGCCTCGGCCGGGACCTGCCCGCCGTCGAGCCACCCCCGCCCGTTCGCGCAGAGATCGAGGCCGACGAACAGACGGCCGCGCAGGTGTGGGACCAGCTCGGATGCGACTTCGAGGCTGTGCTCCTGCGCGCGCTGCACGGCAGCGCCGAGGCCCGCCGGGAGGCCACCGAAACCCTCCTCGACCTCGGCGCAGCGGGCACCGTGCGCGCCCTCCGCCGACACCTGGCCGCCAAGGGCGTCCGCGATCTGCCCCGCGGGCCGAGCCGCGCCACCCGCGGCCACCCGGCAGGCCTCACCCCCCGGCAGGTGGAGGTCCTCGCCCTGCTCGTGCGCGGACGCGGCAACGCCGAGATCGCCGACGCGCTGCGCATCGCCCCCAAGACTGCGGAGCACCACGTCTCGGCGATCCTCGCAAAGCTCGACGCCTCGACGCGGGCGGAGGCGATCGCCGCCGCCCACGACCGCGGCCTGGTGTGAGCCTGGTCGCAGGTCTGGCGCAGGGAGGATGCCGCGCCGGCGCCCTCAGCTGCGTTTCAGCGCCCCGTCCGACAGCGCGTCTGCGGCCTCGCCGAGGCGCAACCCGACGACGTCGAGGCGGCGCAGGAGCTCCCGGCGCTTCAGCATCCAGACGCTGAGCTCCTCTTCGAACAGCGCTGCGATCGCCACCTGGTACAGCTGGCGGACATGGTTGCTGCCCTTCTTGACCCCGAGGGCGCGCTCAGGCGCGAGGTGGGGCTCGTCGAGCACGTGGGCCACCGCGACCTTGAGCTTCTCCAGCGCTTCGATGATCGCGTCGATCAGGGTGGAGAAGTGCCGTGGGTCCTGCACACCCATGAGGTCGGCCTCGCGCACGAAGTCACGCAGGTTGTCGAGCACGTCATCGATCGAGCGGGACAGGCGGAAGATGTCCTCCCGGTCGAACGGGGTGGACAGCGCCTGCGTCAGCCGGGTCACCAGCTCGGCGCGATGGCCGTCGCCCGCGTGCTCGATCGCGCCCATCTGCTCGCGGGCGTCGACGGAGCTCACGGCGCCGGTGATGGCCTCGTGCGCGAGCCGGCCGCCGTCGAGGGCGGCGTCGATCTGGGCGCTCAGCAGCTCGACGAAGACGCGGTCCGAGACGCCGGTGAGCTCGTCGCGCATCTGCGCGAGGCTGCTCAGCCAGCGGCGAAGCGCACCGCGGCGCTCGCGCCCGCCGCGAGCAGCAGGGCTGTCGGGAGTGTGAGGATCCATGCCATCAGGATGTGTAGGGCCTGCTTCCATCTAACCCTCCGGTAGCTCTCGCTGACACCCGCGCCGATCAGGCCGCCGGCCAGCGCCTGGGTCATGCTGACGGGGGCGCCGAGCGCCCCGGTGGCCAGCACCGCGCTGCCAGCCGAGAGCTCGGCGATGACGGCATGCGGCGGGCGCAGCGGCAGGAGCCCGTTGCTGATCGTCCTGCTGATGCGGCGCACCCCGAGCACCATGCCGAGCAGGAAGAGCGCTCCGATGCCGAGCAGCACGCCGAGCGGCGGTGCACCGGTCGTGACGAGCGGACCGCTCGCCACGGCGACCACCGCGAGCATCTTCTGCCCGTCGTTGGCACCGTAGGCCACGCACTGCAGCCCGAAGGCCACGCGATGCAGGCGCCGGATCACCACGTGCGCCCCACCGGGTGCCGGGATGCGGGCGCGCAGGTGCGACAGGCCGAACGCGACCACGGCGCCGACCAGCGGCCCGAGCGCCGCGAGCACGAGCACGGCCGCCGTGACGGCCCACGACGTCGGCAGGCCGCTGCCCCACCCCGCACCGGTGATCGCCCCGACGATCGCGAGCGTGAGGCTCGTCGGCAGACCGAGACGGCCGAGCACGGCGACTACGAGCACGGCTGCGAGGACCGCCACGAGCAGGGCGGCACGGCCGGCGTCCCCTTCGAAGGTCACGAGCCGCTGGGCGAGGGTGGTCGCCACCGCCGTGGTGAGCAGCGGCGCGGCAACCACGCCGGCGGCGAGCAGGAGCAGCGCCGAGCCGAGTCGCAGCGCGGGGATCTTCAGGCCCAGCGCGAGGATGGCGCCACCGTCGTTGACGCCGTTGAGCACGACGAAGGCGGCGACGACCAGGGCGAGCAGAATCTCCACCGCAGCCGTCTAGCACGTCGGCTCGTCGGGGGGCCGCAGCGCCGCGCCGGCGTCCCGGCCCAGCAGCTCGCCTACCCCGTCGAGCACATACGTCGGTCGGATCCGGCTGCGCGCGAGGTCCGCCCGCGTCGTGACACCGGACAGCACCAGCGCAGCGGAGAGCCCGCCGGACAGGGCCATCGCCATGTCGGTGTCCAGCCGGTCACCGACCACGAGCGTGTCCTGGGCAGGCGTGCCGAGCTTGGCGAGGGCAGCCTCGAGGAAGTCTTTGGAGGGCTTGCCGAGCACCGCCTGCACGCGGGTCCCGGTCGATGCTTCGAGCGCGGCGATGATGCCTGCGCAGTCGGGGATCTCGCCGTGCTCGGTCGGGTAGGTGGCGTCCGGGTTGGTGGCGATGAAGCGTGCGCCCGCGACGATGGCGCGGTGGGCGATCGTCCACTTGCGGTAGTCGAAGGTGCGGTCGAACGCGGCGAGCACGCAGCCGACCTCGTCGGGCCGGTCGGAGAGCCGGTGGCCGGCCGCGGCCAGCGCGTCGGTCAGCGGGCGTTCGCCGAGCGCGAACAGGGCACCGTTTACCGGCTGCCGTTCGAGGTGCGCGAGCAGGGCGGAGACGGAGGTGAAGATCTCGTCACCGGCCAGCTCGAGGCCGCTGCGCGCAAGGTCTCGCCGGTGCTGCTCGGCGCTGCGCAGCGGGTTGTTCGACATGACCAGGACCGCCTTGTCCCACGCGTGCAGGGCGGTGATGAGCTCCCGGGCGCCGGGCAGGGCGCGTCCACCCCGGCGGATCGTGCCGTCCATGTCGAGCAGGTACCCGCGGTAGCGCGAGATCAATGCCGGCGGCTGCGTGGGGCACCCCCTCGGTGCGGCTCGTCAGCGCACGCCCAGCGCCGGCGGGTGCGCCGCTCCTGCACCGCCGGTGCCGGCGCGCGCTGCTGCGGGCGGATCGGCGCAGGGCGTTCAGCGTACTGGCGGTGCAGGTACGGGCGGGTCAGCGTACGGGCAGGTCGGCGCAGGCCGGTTCAGCGTAGGGCGGTTCAGCGCACGGCGACGTCGAGCGCCTGGTCGAGGTCGGCGATGATGTCGTCGGGGTGCTCGATCCCGATGCACAGGCGGATCATGTCCGGCGTGACGCCCACCGTCTCGTGCTCCTCGGGGGTGAGCTGGCGGTGGGTCGTCGACGCGGGGTGGGCCGCCAGCGACTTCGTGTCGCCGATGTTGACGAGTCGCGTGAACAGCTGCAGGGCGTCGTAGAAGCGCACGCCGGCGTCGAACCCGCCCTTGATCCCGAACGACAGCAGCGCGGAGGGGCGTCCGCCGGTGTACTTCTGCGCGAGCGCGTAGTACGGCGACTCCGGCAGGCCGGCGTACTCGACCCACTCGACCTGGGGGTGGTCGCGCAGGTGCTCCGCCACGATCTGGGCGTTGGCGACGTGCCGCTCCATCCGCAGGTTCAGCGTCTGCAGCCCCTGCAGCACCAGCCAGGCGTTGAAGGGGCTGATCGCCGAGCCGGTGTTGCGCAGCGGCACGGTGCGCGCCCGCCCGATGAAGGCGGCCTCGCCGAGGGCCTCGGTGTAGACCAGCCCGTGGTAGGCGGGCTCGGGCTCGGACAGCATCGGGAAGCGGTCGGCGCGCTCGGCCCAGGGGAAGCGCCCGCTGTCGACAATGATCCCCCCCAGCGTCGTGCCGTGGCCGCCCATGTACTTCGTGAGCGAGTGCACGACGATGTCGGCGCCCCAGTCGATCGGCTTCATCAGCGCCGGCGTGGGCACGGTGCTGTCGACGATCACCGGCACCCCGTGGGCGTGGGCCATCGCGGCGATCGGCTCGAGGTCAGGGATGTTGCCGGCGGGGTTGCCGATGCTCTCGAGGAAGACCGCTGCGGTCTTGTCGTCGATCAGCTTCTCGAGGGCCGCCACCGAGTCGTCCTCGGCGAAGCGCACCTCGATGCCCTGCGACGGCAGCATGTGGGCGAACAGCGTGTACGTGCCGCCGTACAGCTGCGGCACGCTCACGATGTTGTTGCCCGCCCGCGCGATCGTGAGGATCGAGTAGTTGATGGCTGCGCTGCCCGCGCTCGTGGCCAGTGCGGCGATGCCCCCCTCGAGCGCCGCGCAGCGCTGCTCGAGCACGTCCTGCGTCGGGTTCATGATGCGGGTGTAGATGTTGCCGGGCACCGCCAGGTTGAACAGGTCCGCGGCGTGCTGGGCGTCGTCGAACGCGTACGCCACCGTCTGGTAGATCGGCACCGCAACCGCGTTGGTGGTCGGCTCCGGGGTGTAGCCCGCGTGCAGGGCCAGGGTCTCGTCGTGCACAGCTGCTCCTCGCTCTCGGTCGGTGTCGTCGTGGTCGTTGCAGGGCGTGGCGGTCACTGGGTGCGCAGGCCCAGCGGGTCGTCGGGGTCGATGTCGCGCATGAAGGGCACGCCCCGCCGCAGGTCGGTGAGGCGGTAGACCAAGCCGAGCCAGTTGTTGAACACGGCCTTGCCGGTGTCCGTCCAGGTGTTGTCGAGCTGGCCGGCGAGCTCCGCTTCGGGGAAGGCCGGGGTGGGCGCGCCCGCGTCCCGGGCGGCGAGGGCCGCCTCGAGGTAGTCGTGGGCGACCCGCGCTGCGCGCGGCGAGAGGTAGTTCTCCGGATACGGCGGGATCGCCGGGAGCTCGCCGGCGAGGTAGCGGTGCACCTCCCGCTTGTACTCCTTGAGCAGGCTGGTCGTGTCGTACTCGGGATGGCCCTGCATGTAGACCATGCGCAGCCCGTCCGCGCTGACCCCGAGGTGGAAGTCCCCCGCGGTGCTCTCGATGAGCGCCTGGATCCCCGCCTCGCGCAGCTGGGCGGAGGTGATCTCGTTCCAGCGCGAGTGCGGCACGTCGAAGCGCGTGTTGGTGCCGCGCATGAGGGGATGGTCGGGACGGACCGCACGGTGGGCGTAGACCCCCCAGCGCTTGCTGAGCAGGCGGCGACGGTTCACGCCGTGGAAGTGCTGCACGAGCGCGTGGGTGGCCAGGCACGAGCACAGGATGGAGGTCACGTCGTGGATCGCCCACTCCATGACCTCGGCGAGCGGCTCCCAGAAGGGCTCGGCGCTCAGCTCCGGGTTGGACACGTTCGCGCCCGACACGATGAGGGCGTCGAGGCCCTCGGCCCGCAGCTGCGCGAACGGCTCGTAGTAGGCGTCGATGTAGGCCTGCGCCTCGGGGCTGCGCGTCAGCCCCGGCACGGTGAAGGGGTGCACGTAGATCTGCACGATCTGGTTGGCGCTGCCCAGCAGGCGCATGTACTGCTGCTCGGTCACGCGCAGCGCGGCGTCGGGCATCATGTTGAGCAGCCCGACGTGCAGCTCGCGGATGTCCTGGTGCAGGGCCTCGTCGAGGGGCAGGATCTGCTCGCCGCGTGCCCGCAGGTCCGCGAACGTCGGAAGCGAGGTGTGGGAAACGATCGGCATGCGGCTGGCAGCGCAAGGTAGCGGCTGCGCGACAGGGGCTCAAGCCGCCGCAGTGCAAACCGGTGGCGCCCTCGAGCGGGGGCTGCGCTCGTGACGGCCCGACAGGGGGAGCGGCGCGGGTCGCGCTCGCTAATCCTCGACCTGTACGGCGCGTTCGTGCGCGACCTCGGCGGCTGGATCGCCGTGGCGGACCTCGTCACCCTCATGGCCGACCTGGGGACCGAGGAGCAGGTCGTGCGCTCCTCGGTGTCGCGCATGCTCCGCAAGGGGCTGCTCAAGCGGGACGTGCGCGCCGGCACGGTCGGCTACGAGCTGACCGCCCAGGCGGCGCGGATCCTCGCGGAAGGCGACGAGCGCATCTTCAACGGCAGTCGTCCCGCGCCCCTCGACGAGGGGTGGGTCCTCGCGGTGTTCTCCATCCCCGAGCGCAACCGCGCGGCGCGCCACCAGTTGCGCTCACGGCTCGTCTGGCTGGGCATGGGCAGGCTCGACGGCGGCGTGTGGCTCGCGCCCTGGCGCGTCCGCGACGACCTGCTCGCGGCGGTGACCGACCTCGGGCTCACCGACCACGTCGATGTCTTCCGCGCCCGCTACGACGCCTTCGGCTCCCTGGGCGAGCTCGCGCAGCGCTGCTGGGACCTCGACGCCTTGAACGAGCGCTACGCACGCTTCGTCCGCCGGGCAGCGCCCCTGCTCAGGCGGTGGCGGCAGGCGCGGCACGCAGGGCAGCGGCGCGCGTTCGTCGACTACACCACGGCCCTGCACGAGTGGCGCACGCTGCCCTACCTCGATCCGGGCCTGCCGCCCGAGATGCTGCCCTCGGGCTGGCGGGGTGCCCGCGCGGCCGAGCTGTTCGGCGAGCTCGTGGACGAGCTGCACGCGCCTGCGCAGGACTACGTGCGCTCCGTCATGTTCGGCTGAGCGTGGCGCCAAGCCGTGTGTCGCGCCGGCGCGCCTGGGGTCGCGGCGCCCGCCACGCCGGCGCGCCTGGGGTCACGGCGCCCGTCACGCCAGCGCGTCGGCGAGGTGCTCGAGCTGGTCGCCCGCGGCGACCGCGGGGAACAGCAGCAGGTGGTCGCAGCCCGCGTCCTCGTAGCCGCGGACGAGCTCGCGCAGGTCGAGCGTCGAGGCCAGCAGCCCGTCGGCGAT
>SKPY01000240.1 GCA_007119305.1 Nitriliruptorales bacterium | reverse complement strand
CGTCGTCGTTGTACTGCTCGAGGTCGGTGAGGATGGCACGATCAGCGGTCTCCAGCCAGCGCTCGTACTCGACGATGCTCGACCCGGCGTCGGTGATCGACGCCTCACGGCGGTCCATGTAGGCCGGCTCGAGCTTCTTCAGGGAGTAGGAGGGGCTGCCGACGAGCAGGCCTTGGCGGACGACCCGGTACAGGTCGCACAGCACCCGCCCGCGCAGCAGGGCATCGACCTCCTCCTCCCTGGTGGCGTGACGGCCCATCAGCTGCCCGAGGGCGGTCCGCTCGTAGGTGGCGTAGTGGTAGATGTGCAGACCAGGGTCGGCGGCGAGGCGCTCCGTGAAGAAGTCGATCAGCTCCTCGAAGGCGCGCTTCTCCTCGGCGGGCGTGTGCGCCCAGAAGGAGCGGTAACGCCACGAGCCCGTCGGGTCCCGCCAGCCGACGCCGAACAGGTACTCCAGCCCGTCGTCGCCGACGTAGGGGTCCCCCTCGATGTCGAAGAACAGGTCACCCGGCGACGGCGCGGGCAGCCCGGCCAGGCCGAGGCCGTTGTCGGGGTCGGGTGGCAGCAGCTCGTAGGGCGGCGGCGCGTCCGGGCTCCGGCGGGCCTGCACCTGCAGACGGGCCTGCCGACACAGCCGGTCGAGGGTGTGCTCGCCGATGCCCGGAACCCGCAGACCCTCGGGCGCGGCAGCGAGCTCGGCGACGGTGGCAATGCCGGCCCGCCCGGCGAGCTTGCGCGCCTGCTCTCCGGTCAGCCGCGCCACCAGCGCCAGGTGGTCGTCGGCGGTGCGGACGCCGTCGCAGTGCTCCAGCCAGCGGCACACCGCGCAGTGGGCCACCGGATCCGGGTAGGTGGCGTCCGCCGGGGAGCGCGCGGCCTCGAGGAAGCGGCGTTTGGCTTGCCGGTAGTAGGCGGCGAAGTCCGCCAGCCGCAGGCTCACCCGCTGCTGACCGCCGAGCACCACATGGATCTCGTCCGGCTCGACCTCCTGCAGGCGAGCGACCTGCTCGGCGTAGTGGCACAGCTGCAGCACGGCGGCGGGCTTGACCTGGCGGGCCAGCTTGGTGTCCTCCGGCTCGTAGCGGAAGTCGCCGTCGCCGTCGTCGACGCGGCGCAGGAAGTCCGCATGGCCGCGCCACGCGTACCCGCCGGCCTGCTCGTCGAGGAACGTCGCCTGGTGGATCACCGCGCTGCCGGCTCGCATGGCCGCGAGCGTCTCGGCCTCCGCCGCCCGCAGCGCCGCGAGGTCCCGATCCGCCCAGGCGATCGTCGCGACGTCTGCAGGGCCGGCGGTCGTGCCGTCGGGATCAGCCGAGCCCCCGAGCTGTGCGAGGTAGGCGCGCTCGTGCTCGCTGCCGCGGCGGAACAGCACGTCGACCTCGGGATCGTCGCGGTCCGGTCGTGTGAGGCCCCCGGCGGCCGCCTGCAGCTCGAGCCCGGTGAGGTGCGGGCAGGCCAGGAAGCCCACGAGGTCCGAGGGGCTCACCACGAGACGGCCGTCGGTCCGGTACATCGCTCAGGCCGGGATCTTTGCGGGATCCAGCTGGATCAGCGCGTCGTCGGTGCCGGTGAGCTGCGCCTGCGCCCAGGAGCGGGCTTCGTCCTCCTGGCTGAACACGATGATCTGGCGGTCGGCGCTCAGCTCGTGCAGCAGGTCGAGGATGGCCTCGGTGCGCTGCCGGTCGGCCTGGACGGTGGGGTCGTCGAGCAGGAGGGGGACAGGCTCGTTGGTGGTGACCAGGTGCTCGGCCATGGCCACCCGCAGCAGGAGGTAGATCTGCTCGGCGGTGCCGTGGGACAGCCGGACCGCGTCCCGCCACGTCCCACCGGGGGCTCGGACGCGGACCTGCAGGTCGGCGGGGTTCACCGCGGCCTCGGCGTAGCGGTCGCCGGTGATCGCCGGCAGCCATGCCTCGATCGAGCGCTTCAGTCGCGGTGCGATGTCGCGGTGGACCCGATCGCGCGCCTGCTCCAGGAACGTGGTGGTCGTGGCGAGCGTGGCCTCGAGCCGACGGACGCGGGCGACCTCCTCCTCGGCGTGGGCGAGGTGCTCCTCCGCCTCGGCGACGCTCGGTGCCTGCGCCGCCCGGTCGGCGAGCTGGGCCTCGAGGCCGGCGACTGCCAGCTCGGCGTCGTGCGCCTGCCCCTCCAAGGCCCGCAGCCCGGCCCGGGCGTCGTCGGGATCCTCGGGCAGCGGCAGGGGCGTGACGCCGTCGAAGGCCGCGTGCTCAGCGCGGCAGCGCCGCAGCTCGGCCTCCGCCTGCTCGATGGTCGCGCCGTCGAGCAGGGTCTCGAGACGGCTCCAGCGCTCGTGCGCCTCCAGCGTCGCGGCGCGGCCGGCGGCGCGCTCGCCCTGCCAGCTCCGTAGCCCGGCGACGAGGCCCTCGACGGGCTCGTCGTCGGATGCCACGCCGACGGCATGCGCAGCCTCGACCACTGCCTGTGCGGCTGCCTCACGTCGGCGGCGCTGGGCGGCGGCGACCTGCTCGAGCTCTTTCCGGCTGCGCAGCTGCGCCTGCAGGTCCGCGGCCCTGGCAGCCTCGGTCGCCTGCTGCCGGCGTGCCCGGCAGGCCGCGCTGTAGGCGGCATAGGCCGCGTCGAGGTCCTCGCCGACCTCCACGCCCCGAGCGGCCAGCAGCGCCCGGAGCCGGTCCGCGGCCTGTTCCAGCGCGGCGTGGCGGCGGGTGATCGCCTCGTGCCGCCGGGACTGCTCCTCGGCGGCGTGGGCGCGGTCCTCGAGGGTGCGGGCGAGACGGCGGATGGCCTCAGGCTCGGGGGCGAGACCCCACTCCTCGGCCTGGCGGCGGGCAGCGTCCCGGCGCTGGGTCGCCTGGGCGACCGCGGCCTCCTGCAGGCCCAGACGCGCCTGGGCCTGCGGGTCGGGGCCGGTCGAGCCACCCCGCCGGACCAACGCGACGACGCCGACGCCGACGCCGCCGGCGACGTCGAGCCACCCCGCCGGACCAACGCGACGACGCCGACGCCGACGCCGCCGGCG
>SKPY01000407.1 GCA_007119305.1 Nitriliruptorales bacterium | reverse complement strand
TGGCGTCCTTGTGCGAGGTCGCCGTCTTCGGCTCGGGGTAGAGGTGCTCGAGCTCACCCGGCCTGATCCGCGAGCCGGCGATGAACTCCTCCACCTCGTGCTCGCGCAGGCGGATGACCCGGCCGATCTTGTAGGCGGGCAGCTGGCCTTCGTCGATCAGCCGGTAGAGGGTGCGCAGGCCGATGCCGAGACGCTTTGATGCCTCGGCAGTGCTCAGCCATGTCGTCCGTGCATCATCCATCCGCTCACAGTGTAGGCCGCGGGCGCCGGCAGCCAAAGGACCCGCTCCCCCATCAGCGTCGCGACCGTCGACACCGAGTACGTAGGCACTGCAAAGACCGTGGAGCCTCACATGGCACGACGGGGCACGCGAACGCTGGCGCCACCACAGCGCCCGCGGCGGTGGGGGCCACCACCGGCCTCCTCGCGCTGCGTAACTGAGATTGCGGCACAGATGACGTAGCGTAAGATGGAGTCGGGGTGTTTTTCGCTGGACGGGATCCGGGTCGTGCTACTGCCCGGGGGATGCAGGATGGCGACGCGCATGTGAGCCAGGCGCCCGCGGCGTAGGGCGGCGCCCTCGGCACGCGCGAAGGACGGGGAGAGCGGGATGAGGAACGCGCGCTATGTCGTCCTCGGTCTTGCGCGGCCGGGCCGCCGCTGGCTGTCCGCGGTCGGCCGCTGGGCCGCCGCCGCAGCGCTCCCCGTCGAGTTCCTGCCTTGTCCCTCCAGCAGCGAGCTGCTCACGCGCGTGGACTCGGGGCGGGTGTTCTCTGCCGCGCTGCTCGACGGGGATCTCCCGGCGGTGGACCGCGACCTGCTCGCGGCGCTGCGGGAGGCGGGCATCACGCCGCTCGTCGTGCGTGGCACCCGCCCGGAGCGCGACTGGACGGGCCTGGGCACGGTCGCCGTCCTGTCCGCGACGTTCGCACCCGAGGACCTGCTCACCACGCTCGCCGCCCACGCCAGCATGATCGACGAGGGGCTTGCGCGCAGCGTCCCCGCCGGCCAGGTGCGGACCTCGTTCGTCGTTCCCGGCCGCGTCGCCGCGGTGTGCGGCACCGGCGGGTCCGGCGCCTCCACCGCGGCCAGCGCCCTCGCCCAGGGCCTGATGGCGGACGGGCGGTACGGCCGACCCGTGCTGCTGGCCGACTTCTGCCGCCGGGCCGAGCAGGGGCTGCTCCACCATGCGCGCGCCCCGCTGCCCGGAGTGCTGGAGCTGCTGGAGGCGCACCGCCACGGCCTGCCCTCCGACGAGCAGGTCCTCGGGCTCACCGCCCCGGTCGCACGCCGCGGGTACCGCCTGCTGCTTGGCCTCCGCGCACCGCACCACTGGACGATGGTGCGTCCCCGGAGTCTGGCCGCCGCGGTCGCTTCGCTGCGCCATGTGTTCCCCGTCGCCGTGTTCGACACCGACGGTGACTTCGAGAGCGAGGAGGAGGCGGGCTCGGTCGACGTGGAGGAGCGCAACCTGCTCGCGCGCCATCCCACGCAGCGGGCCGACGTCGTCTTCGTGGTCGGTCGGCCCGGCATGAAAGGCCTCCACAGCCTGGCGCGCGCGCTCGGCGACGTGCGCAGGCTCGGGGTCGACGTCGACCGCATCGTGCCGGTGGTCAACCTGGCCCCGAGCGCGCCGCAAGCCCGCGCCGACATCACGCAGGCGCTCGGCCGCCTGCTCGCCGAGGCGGGGACGGGCCCGGCCCCACGGCCGCTGTTCCTGCCCGAGTGCCAGGTCGAGGCGGCGTTCCAGGCCGGGCAGGCGCTCCCGGCCCCGCTGCCGGCGCTGCTCGTCGACGCGTTCGCGGTCACGCTGCAGCGCACCCGTGCAGGTCTGCACCTGCCGGCGCGCCCGGTCCCCGAACCGGTGCGTCCGGGCGCCCTGGGTGTGCCCGGTGTCGAGGGCCGTCACGCCTGACCGACCCGAGGTCCTGCAGTGCCCGAGGCACGGACTGGCAGGACTACTGCGCAGTCCTCCTGGCTACCCTGGCCGCATGACCCGCATCGGGGATTTCCGACGTATCGCCGGGGCCGGCTCGTCCCGGGGCATGGAGCGGCTGCTCGAGCATCTGATCGCGGGTGCACGGCTCGCACCCGACTCGGTCGTCGCCGAGGCCGCCGACCGCGGCCTGCCCGTGCGTGGGCGGGACGTCTACGAGCGGGTCTTCAGCCTGCGGTTCATGCCACCCGAGCGCCTGGACCCCCTGGCCGCCAGCTACGTGCGGTCGAACAGCCTCGTGGCCGGCGCGCAGGGCTTCGTCACCGGGTTCGGGGGGATCGCCACGCTCCCCGTCGCGCTGTCAGCCGACACCGTCGGGGCGCTGTACTGGATCGTACGCGCCACGAGCGGCGTGATGAACAGCTACGGCTTCGAGACGGAGACCGCCGAAGGCGCTGCCCAGCTGCGGGTCGGGCTGCTCGTGGCCCTGGGCATCAACTCCGTGGCGGTCGAGGGCACCCGGGTGTTCGTGCAGCATGCGTCCCGCCAGCTGTTGACGACCCCCGCCAGCCAGCAGCTGCTCGTCGCCGGCGGCCGGCACATGACCCGCCGCCTGGCGTCGAGCGGGGTCCGCGGCCGTGCGGCCAGGGCCGTCCCGCTGGTCGGCGGCGCGATCGGGGGGGCGATCAACCTCGGCATGGTCCGCACGATCGGCCAGCGCACCCGGCGCCACTACCGCCAGCTGCTGGTCGAGTGGCAGGCCAACCAGCGCGGCCTCCACGGCTACGCCCCTGCCCCGCAGCTGCCCCGACCACCACCCCCCGAGCTCGAGGCCTGAGCCGAGCAGCGCCCCGAGCGCCACCGCCGCGGTCGCGTTTCGGCGCTCCCCCAGGGGCGTCCTCTACGGCGGGTCCGACGCGTCGTCGGCTGCTCCTGGCTGGCGACCGCCCGCACCGGACTCGCCACCCGCGCCCGGCGGCGCACCACCACCACCCTGACCGGCCCCGCCACCCGTGCCCGGCGGCGCACCACCACCACCCTGACCGGCCCCGCCACCCGCGCCCG
>SKPY01000128.1 GCA_007119305.1 Nitriliruptorales bacterium | reverse complement strand
CCCCCGCAGGCGGCGGGGCGGTGGTCGCTCGTCGCCGACGTCGTCGGCGCAGGCGCCCCGCCCACGGAGCGCGCTGCGGCGCTCGCGACGCAGCTGCTCGACCGCCACGGGGTGGTCACCCGCGACGCGGTGGTGGCCGAGGAGGTACCCGGCGGGTTCGCGACGGTGTATCCGGCGTACAAGGCCATGGAGGAGGCCGGCCGGGCCCGGCGGGGCTACTTCGTCGAGGGTCTCGGCGGTGCCCAGTTCGCGGTGCCCGGTGCCGTCGACCGCCTGCGCAGCGTCCGCGAGCCCGACCTCGCTGCGGCGGGGCCGCTCGTGCTCGCCGCGACCGATCCCGCCAACCCGTTCGGGGCGGCGCTGCCGTGGCCGGAGCCGGCCGGGGAGCATGGCCACGGCCCCAAGCGGGTGCGCGGCGCGTATGTCGTCGTCGTCGACGGCGCCCTCGCCGCGTACGTCGAGAAGGGCGGGCGTTCGCTCGTGACCTTCGCCACCGCTGCCCGCGTGCTCGCGGCGGTGGCGGAGGCGCTCGCCGGCCTCGTCAGCGCCGGGCGCGTGCGCCAGCTGCAGATCCAGCGCATCGACGCCGAGGCGGTGGCCGACCAACCGCTCGTGGTGCACCTGCGCCACGCCGGGTTCGCCGACCACGTCCGGGGCCTCGTTCGGCGCCCACGCTGAGCCTCACCGACGCCCCCACCGCGGCCGCGCGTGCGGCGTCGTTCGTGGGTGCGGCGTCGTTCGTGCGCGTGCGGCGTAGGATGGCGGGCCCGGACCCGACGCGGAGGTCACCGTGCCGATCTACGAGTTCGCATGCCGCCGCTGCTCGGCCCGCAGTGAGGTGCGGGCCAGCATCGCCGAGAAGGAGGCGGGCCTCGCGCCCGACTGCCCGGCGTGCGGGGCCGCGGACCTGCGCCCCTTGCTGAGCGCGTTCGCGACCACGACGGGCCGGGTGGCGCAGACCGCGAGCGCCCCGGCCACGGCCGGCGGCTGCTGCGGCGGAGGCTGCTGCGCGCCTTGAGCCCACAGGGCCAGCCCCCGCCCGCGCGCAGGGCCGAGGCGTGGCCCCTCGAGCCTGATGCCACGGTCATGCGCGAGCTCGCGGGGGCAGTCGCCGAGGAGCTCGTCCGCTTCGTGACCGACCTGCCGGACCGGCCGGCGAGCGACACCAGCCGGGCGGCCGACGTCATCGCCGACCTGCCCGGGGCGCCACCAGAGGAACCGGGCGACCCCGGCCGACTCCTCGCGCTCGTGCGGCGTGCAGCCGAGCCCGTGTGGGAGTCGGCGGGACCGGGCTACCTCGCGTTCATCCCCGGCGGCGGGCTCTACACGGCAGCCGTGGCGGACTTCCTCGCGTGCGGCCTGAACCGCTACACGGGCGTGGCGGCGACGGCGCCGGCGCTGGTGGCGCTCGAGGCCCGGCTGCTGCGCTGGCTGTGCGCGGCGTTCGGGCTGCAGGCGGGCGCGCAGGGCATCCTCACGAGCGGCGGATCGATCGCGAACCTCGCCGCCACGGTCGCCGCGCGTGTCGACCGTCTCGGCGACGACCCGCAGGGCGGGGTGGTCTACGCATCGGAGCACGCCCACGCCTCGGTCACGAAGGCCGCCCGGCTCGCGGGGATCCCAGTGCGGCACATCCGCACCGTGGCCTGCACCCCCGACCTCCGCCTCGATCCCGGCGACCTCGACGCGGCGGTGCGCCGTGACCGCGCCGCGGGTCTGCGCCCGTTCCTCGTGGTGGCGAGCGCAGGGACCACGAACACCGGGACGATCGATCCGCTGCCCGCCGTCGCAGAGGTGGCTGCACGAGCCGGGCTGTGGCTCCACGTCGATGCCGCCTACGGGGGGTTCTTCTGGCTGACCGCACGCGGGCGGGCCCGCCTGGCGGGACTCGAGCGGGCGGACTCGATCACGCTCGACCCCCACAAGGGCCTCTTCCTGCCCTACGGCACCGGTTGTCTGCTCGTGCGCGACGGGCAGACCCTCCGGCGTGGGCACGCCGGCGAGGCCGCCTACCTCCAGGACCTCGACGCGGTCGGCGACGACACCCCTGACTTCGCGGACCTGTCCCCCGAGCTGACGCGGGACTTCCGCGGCCTGCGTCTGTGGCTGCCGCTGCACCTGCACGGGCTGGCTGCCTTCCGCAGCGCGCTCGACGAGAAGCTCGACCTCACCGAGCAGGTCCACGCCGCCCTCGCCGCCGACGAGCGCTTCGAGGTGCCCTGGTCGCCTGAGCTCACCGTGGTCGCGTTCCGGCTGCGCGGCGCCGACGACGCCGCGAACCGGGCGCTGCTCGCCCGCATCAACGCCTCCCAGCGGGTGGTGCTGTCGAGCACACGCGTGGACGGGCGGTTCACGCTGCGGGTGGCCATCCTGGCCCACCGGACCCATCGCGAGCGCATCACCGAGCTGCTCGAGATCATCGACCGCGCGGCCCGAGCACCGGCGACGTAGCCGTCAGGCCGTCCGCTCGGGCTGCCAGCGGCGTACGCTGGCGCGCGATGCCAGAGGGCGACACGATCTTCCGGACGGCACGGACGCTGCAGCGGGACCTCGGCGGACGCGTGCTCACCGCCGTGCAGACCCGCGTCCCACAGCTGCGCGCGCGGGGGGAGCAGCGCCTGGTCGGTCAGACCGTCGCGGCGGTGGAGCCGCGCGGCAAGCACCTGCTCATGTGGTTCGCGCCGAGCGACCTCGCGCTGCACACCCACATGATGATGTCCGGCTCGTGGCACACGTACGCGCCGGGGCAGCGCTGGCGCAAGCACCCCCGGTCGGCCAAGGTCGTGCTGCACACCGCCGACGCGGTGGCGGTGTGCTTCGCCGCCCCGATCGTCGAGCTGCTGTCACGCGCGGAGGTTGGGCGCCATCGCCTGCTCTCGGCGCTCGGCCCGGACGCGCTGTCCGGCCTGGCCGAGGGCGGATCAGCCCGGGCACCCGACCTGGCCGCGGCCCGCAGGCGGCTCGACGCCGACCCTGGGCGCCCGATCGGCCTCGCGTTGCTGGATCAACAGGTGCTCGCCGGGGT
>SKPY01000181.1 GCA_007119305.1 Nitriliruptorales bacterium | reverse complement strand
GAGGCGCCAGCGCATGGCCCGTTCGGCGGCCTGTCCGCGCCGGCCGGCGTGCGCCGCCAGCCGGGTGAGCACCTCGTCGGGGGGTACGGTCACGACGCTGTGCTGCCGGCACACGTCTGCGAATCCCCGGGACGACTCGGGCTGGCCGAACAGCGTGGAGGGGTACCCGCACAGCAGCTCGAACGTGTGCGAGCCCGCGGCCTCGTTCCACAGCCCTTCCAGCGTCATCGCGGCGTCGACGCGGCCTTGCTCCCACAAGACGGTCACCATCTCGCCGTACACGCGCACAGGCCCGCCCTGGTGTGACGCAGCCCGCAGCACGCTCCCGATGACCGCGTGGAAGGCGGCCGGGTGTGGGCTGCCGCCGATCAGGAACTGCTCGAGGGTGAGGTGGGCGTCCAGGAGCACCAGGCGCCCGCCCGTCACGGCCGCGTCCACGTCCACCCCGCTGGCCGCGAGCGCGGCCGCCACCCCCCTGCGGTGCTCGGGCTCGGCGACGACGACGGCGACCCCGTGGGTGACGGCGGGCAGCGTGAACCCGGCCACGGCGTCGACGAGGCCTGCGTCGCTGTCGTAGAACTCGACCCGATGGTCGTCGCCAGCGCTCTGGCGTAGGGGCTCAAGGCCCGGCGTTGGCTGGCAGTACTGCGGCAAGTGGACTCCCGCCTGGACGCACTAAGGGCGACCGGTCCTTTCACAGGATAACCGCCCGCCGGTGCGGCAAACACGCGTCACCCCACCCGCCGGTTCGGGTGGTACCCCGCGCAGTCGACGTCGCAGGCGCGCTCGCACACGGGCTGTGCGCGTCGAGGGCTCCGCGTCGTTGCGGCTGCCGCGTCCACCGACCCGCAGGGCGCGGCGGCCACAGCGGGCCCGATGCGGGCGGAGCACTCGGCGGACGGCCCTAGCGTGCGGTGCAGCGGGCGACGAGCAGACACATGTCGTCTTCGCGCTGTGCACGCGTCAGGGCCCGCATCGAGACCTCGTCGCTGAAGCGTTCGAGGTTGCCCTCGGGAGCAGCGACCACAGCGTCGAGCAGCGCCGCCAAGCCGTCGGTCAGGCTCCGACCCCGCTGCTCGATCAGCCCGTCGGTGTAGAGCAGGACGGCCTCACCGCTGACCTGCTCCTGCGCCTGTGTGAACTCACCGGCGGGATCGACACCGAGCGGCGGGCCGTGCACCGCCCCCAGGAACCGTGCGCTGACACCCGGGCGTGCGACCACCGGCGGGGGGTGGCCGGCGTTCGTCCAGCGCAGGGCGCATGAGCGCGGGTCGAGGACCGCGAACACGACCGTGGCGAGCAACGCGTCGGCGCTTGGAGACGCCGCAGCAAGCAGTCGGTTGAGCTTGGTCACGAGCGGGCCGGGCTCGTGCCCGTCGACCGCGTAGGCGCGGGCCGCGTTGCGCAGCTGGGCCATCAGCGCGGCCGCGGCCACCCCGTGGCCGGCGACGTCCCCGACCGTCAATGCCAGCCGCCCGTCACGCAGCATGAAGGCGTCGTACCAGTCGCCACCGACATCGACGCCGGTCTCTGCCGGCTCGTAGCGTGCGGCGAGCTCGATCCCGTCCTCGGTCGGCAGCTGGCGGGGCAGGATGGCCTGCTGCAGGGTCGCGGCAACGCTGCGCTGCCGGGCGAACAGCTGCGCCCGTTCGATCGCCTGGGCAGCCTGCCCGGCGAGCGTCTGCAGGAACCGCAGCTCGTCCTCGTCGCACGCGTGGGGCGCCGCCCACGTGGCCATGAACGCCCCGATGATCCGGCCGGAGGCGACGAGCGGCAGGTTCGCCATGGCCTTGGTGCCTGCCGCCTCCAGGTCCGCGACGATGTCGGGGTAGGCCTCGATGATCTGCGCCTGATCGGCGTAGAGCAGCGGCTGGCCACGGCGTGCGGTGTCGGTCGCCGGCACCTTGATGTCAAGCGGGAACTCGTTCCACTTGCGGACGACGTCGTCAGGCAGCGGCGCCATGCTCACGTACCGCATCACCGAACGGTCCTCGTCGATCAGCGCAACCCCTGCGAACAGGCACCCGAGTGCGCTGTGTGCGTGCTTGGCGACCAGGTCAGCCACCTCCTGCAGGGTGAGCGCCCGCGCCAGCGCGTCGGTCAGCTCCAGCATCTGCTCACTGCGCCGCAGCTCCCCGGTCACCCGTCTGAGAAGGCGCCTGCGCTCGTCGTCGGCCGCCCGGCGTTCGGTGACGTTGCGGAAGTACAGGGTCAGCCCCTCAGGCGCGGGGAAGACCCGCACCTCGAACCAGCCGCCCAGCGGTCCGTAGTGGGCCTCGAGGGACTCCGGCTCCTGCCTGTCCAGTGCACGGTGGTACACCTCCCAGAACTGCGTGTCCACCGCCTCGGGGAACTCTCCCCACAGCACCCGACCGACCAACGCCTCGGCGTCGCGGCGCAGGAGCCGCGCGGCTTCGGGGTTGACGTGCAGGAACCGCCACTCGCGGTCGACGACGGCGATGCCGTCGCTGACGTGCGCGAAGATGCGCCCCGCCTGCTCACCCAGCCTCCAGGTCATGCTCGCACCCCACCCGTCCTCGTGCCCCGACTGCGAGACGCAAGGATCCTACCTCCCCGACTCGTGTGAACGTACCGGTCGTTGGCTCGTCACCGCGTGGGCGACCAGCCCCCGTGGCCATGCCCCGTCGCCCTGGCGGTCCAGCCTCGCTCCGGCGCGTTGGCGCGCAGGGGCGGGCTTCCCCCTGGACACGACCGGCACAACCCTGCACGATGAGGCATCGCGCTGCGGCGACGTCGACGGGCCCGTGGTTCACGGTGAGGTTGAGCTCGGCCGCGGGCGCTTGCAGTGCCCATAGACGGCGAGAAAGAAGGGGCGTGGCCTGGTGGTGGTCTGCAGCCATGCAGGTTGAACCCGGTCTTCCGGTCGGCTACGACCCCGCCCGCGACCAGCCGCCGACGCGGCCCACGACGCTGGCTGAGCTGCCGTTTGTCCGCCAGCCGGCAGTGCGCTGGTACAGCCCGGGGGTGCTGGGACCGGCCGCACTGCAGGTGATGATGTCGTCGGCGTT
>SKPY01000338.1 GCA_007119305.1 Nitriliruptorales bacterium | reverse complement strand
GGCTGGCACGCACGAGCGCGCTGTTCGGCATCGGCCGGGAGCGCGCGACCGCGCAGCTGTGCCTCGACGGGCCGGCCCTGCGCGCGACCGCCGGCAGGCACGTCGACCCGGAGCTCTACGCGGCGATGGAGCAGGCCAGCGCCCGCATCGCCAGCGGCTACGAGACCCGCCGCAGCCACGCTGCCTGGCCGCGGGGACCGGGACGCGGCCCTTGGTGACGGTCCACCCGCTGGGTGGTGCCGCGCTCGCCGCCAGTCCGGCCGCCCTGATGACCTGAACACCTGTCTGCTCGCGCGTGGCCCCACGGCCCTGCGGTGGCTGCCCCCGGCTGGGCCATTGGCGGCCGGGCCCACCCGTGCGGGTCAGGCCGGTGCGGGAAAGCGCCACTTGGTGGCGGTCTCGACCGACCGCTGCCACGCGTAGACCACCTCGGCGTGGACCACCACGACGCCGCCGTCGCCGTGCTTGTCGTCGCCCACCTGCTGCCCGTGGACCGCCAGGCTCGCACCGTACTTGCGGTTGTAGGTGGCCACGAAGGCGTGGAGCTCCGCGGAGTCCACCGCGACGTCGGCGCGCCCCTCCACGATGACGACGTCGCTGCCGCTCTCCAGATGCACGCTCGCCCGCGGGTTGGCGCGGACGTTGGCCAGGGTGCGCGAGGCCGTGCTGAACAGCAGCGCCGGTGCCGTCCAGTAGCCCCACAACGGACGGGCGTGCGGACGACCCGTCGGGTCGGCGGTGACCACCCAGTAGTTGCGCGCGGTGTGCAGCTGCTGGTCCGCCCAGGACCAGGCCAGCGGCGGTCCCGTCGGTGCGCGCCCGAACATCGTCGGCCGGCTCGGCACCGGCGGGGACGCGGACATCCCGCGGCGTCAGGGCGAGGCCACCGGAGCCGCGACGAGCAGCTCGCTGTGGCCCGACCCCTGGACGAGGTGCGAGGCCAGCTCGCGGAACAGCTCCGTGGCCTCGGCATCGCTCTGGAACGCGCGGACCTCGCGCTCGAGGTGCGCGAGGTCGTCGAACTCGCGCTCGTAGACGATGACGTTGCTCTTGCCTGCGAGCGGCATCCACAGCGACCCGGTGGTCCAGCCCCGCTGACCCAACAGCGACTCCAGTGCCTCGGCGATCTCCGCGAACTGCGGGTAGTGCCCGTAGATGACCTCGTTGGTGATCCGCATCCGGACGGCCATGCCTGAACCTCCTCGCCTGCGGCGCGCCCGTGCGTGCCGGTCCGCGTAGCCTCGACTGCGCCGGGTTGGCGGTCAAGGGGACGACTCCGTCAGCGGCGCTGCGTCTCCTCGACGCCGCGGCCCGGATGCCACGAGCGGATCCGCAGGTGGACGCCCGACGGCGCGACAGTCGTCAGGACGACCTCGGTCACGTCGATGCGGAACCGGTGCGCCGCCCTCTCCGAGGGCGGGCCGGCCACCTCGACCGCCCGCCCGGCGAGCTTCGCGTCGCCGAGCCACGCGCGGGGGTCGTCCTCCGGGGGGTCCACGGTCGGGCCATGCAGGGCGAGGCGGGGGTCCCGGCGCAGGTCCAGCGCCTTGACCGAGGCGGGCAGCATGCCCAGGTAGACGTCGCCGTCGTCACCGAACTCGATTTCGGTCCCGCTGATGCGCGGCGAGCCGTCGCGGCGCAGCGTTGCCACCGTGCAGTGCTTGCGGACCGCGAAGCAGCGCCGGACGTGCGCGGCGAGGTCAGGCGCTGCGCTGACGATCGACTCCCAGGACGCCACGGGCGCACATCCTAGGCGTGTTCGGCTCCGGACGGGCAGCGGCGCGCCGTGCAGCGCTGACGCCGAGGCGCGACGACAAGCCCCTGCCGGGGGGTGATCCACACCCGAGGATCGGGCATGAGGGGGACGAACCCGAGCGCAAGGAGCTGCCATGCCGTCCGTGCCCGACGACGGCCACGACGTGCCCGTCGTGGTCGTCGGTGCCGGCCCCGTCGGCCTGTCGCTGGCGCTTGGGCTCGCCCGCTGCGGCGTGCGCTGCATCCTCGTCGAGCGCGAGCCGTCCACCAGCGTGCGGTCGAAGGCACCCGGCATCCACGTGCGGACCCGCGAGGTGCTGCGCCGCTGGGGCTGCGACGCCCGCCTGCGCGCAGCCGGCACCCTGCTGCGCACCCTGCGCCTGCACGACGTGGCCACCGGCCGGCCGCTCATCGACGCCGACTTCGGCGTGCTCGACGTCGAGGCGCGCGATCCGGGCGTGCTCGTGCTCGAGCAGAGCGCGACCGAGCGGCTCCTGCTCGACGCCCTGCGCGAGACCGACGCGTGCGAGGTCGTCTTCGGCGCCGAGGCCGTCGATCTCGCCCAGGACGGCGACGGCGTCACCGTCACGGTGGCGCAGGGGGGCACGCAGCGTGCGCTGCGGGCCGCCTACGCCGTGGGCTGCGACGGCGCGGGCAGCTTCGTGCGCGCCGCCGCGGGCTGGGACTTCGCCGGCACCACCTACCGCATGCGGCCCGTCCTCTGCGACGTGCGCATCGACGACGAGCGCGACCTGCTGCCCTGGCCGCGGCTGCGCAGCGACCGTGGCGGCCTGACCGCGGCGCTGCGGCTGCGGGCGGGTGTGTGGAGGGTCATTCGCCTCGAACGCGGCGAGCCGGCGACCGAGGGCGTCAGCGATGACGAGGTCGAGCGCTACGTCGCCGCGGTGCTCGGGCCGGCGCCGGTCGAGGTGGAGTGGGCCAGCCGCTTCCGCATCCACCGCCGCTCCGTGGACCGGTTCCGTCGGGGTCGGGTGCTGCTCGCCGGCGACGCGGCGCACGTCCACAGCCCGATCGGCGGCCAGGGCATGAACGCCGGCATCCAGGACACCGCCACCCTCGCGTGGACGCTCGCCGCGGCGCTTGCCGGCGGGGACGCCGACCGCCTGCTCGACGCCTACGACAGCGAGCGGCGCGGCGTCGTCGTCGGCGACGTCAGCCGCTACACCGACGTGCTCACCCGCATCTACCTGCAGACGCCCGCGCGGGTGCGAGCCGGCGCGTTCGCAGCGCTGCGGGCCGTGCTGCGCGTGCCCCGCC
>SKPY01000239.1 GCA_007119305.1 Nitriliruptorales bacterium | reverse complement strand
GCCGGTGGCGAGGAAGTGGTGCCACACCCCCACCGCGGGGTAGGCGCAGAAGTTCGCGTCCGCGGTCGGGTCCTCGACCGCCCCCCCGCGGTAGGCCGCCGCCCACGAGCCGTCGTCACGCTGGACACGCTGGAGCCAGCGGTACGCCCGCTCGGCGGCGTCGTGCAGGCCGCCGACGTCGAGGCCCATCGCCGACTCGACGTGGTCCCACGGGTCGGTGCGGCCACCCGGCTCCCACGGGATGGCGCCCGCCGGCTCCTGGACCTCGGCGATCGCCGCCGCGGTCTGCCTGACGTCGGCTGCGGACAGGATCCCGGCGAGCTCAAGCCGCGACACGGCCGTCTCCTGGCACCGGCTTGCGTGCGTACACGACGAGGCTCTTGCCCATGAGCGGGTTGAGGGCCTGGTCGGCGAGGCGCGTGGACCGGGGCTGGCGCATGAGATCCCATTCGAGGAAGCGCTGGTAGGCACGCGGCAGGCCGCCTTCGCGGTCCACCCCGATGAGGCACTTGAGCCACCAGTAGGGCACGTGCAGCGCGTGCGCGTGGTGCGAGCCGAGCGGCTCCAGGCCCGCCGCCCGCAAGCGGTCGAGCAGGGTCCGCCGAGAGTAGATGCGCACGTGACCGCCCTCGACCTCATGGTACGCGCGCGACAGCGCCCAGCAGATGCGTTCCGGGAACCAGCGCGGCACCGTCACCGCGACGAGCCCGCCGGGCCGCACGACCCGGGTCAGCTCCGCCATGGCGCGCGTGTCGTCGGGGATGTGCTCGAGCACCTCGGCGGCGATCACCCGGTCGAACGCGTCCTCGCCGAACGGCAGGTCGAGCGCGTCGCCGTGCAGGGTGCGGGCCTTGGCGAACTCGGGGGCCTCGCCCTCGCGCGCCATGGCCTCGAAGAACGCGTGCACGTCGTCGAGCGTCTCCGCGTCGGTGTCGAGCGCGACGACGTCGGCGCCGCGTCGGTAGGCCTCGAAACTGTGCCGGCCGCCGCCGCAGCCGAGGTCGAGCACCGCTTGGCCCGGTCCGACGGGGAAGCGGTCGAAGTCAACCGTGAGCACGTGGTCCTCCTGCATGCAGTCGGGTGCGGTAGACCTCTGCGGTGGCCCGAGCGGCAGCCCGCCAGGTGAACCGCGCGTGGGCCCGGGCGTGCCCCGCCCTTCCGAGGCGGGCACGCAGCGCCTCGTCGGAGATCAGCCGGCGCAGCGCCACCGCGAGCGCCTCCTGGTCGCCGGGGGGGACGAGCAACGCCGTCTCACCATCGCGACCCACCACCTCCGGCAGCGCGCCACCGGTCGTCGCGATGAGCGGGGTCGCGCACGCCATCATCTCGACGGCTGGCAGCGAGAACCCCTCGTAGAGGGAGGGCACGACCGCGATCTCGGCCCGCTGCATGGTGGTGACGAGCTCGTCCTGGCTGAGCCCGCTCCGGAACTCCACGGCCTCTTCGATCCCGAGGCGGCGGAGCGCCTTGACGAGCGGCCCGCCCGGGCGGGCCTTGCCGATCACGACGAGGTGGACGTCGTGCTCGGTGCGGACCTTCGCGAGGGCCTCGAGCAGGAACACGAGCCCTTTGAGGGGCACGTCGGCGCTCGCGGTCGTGACGATGCGACCCGGGATGCGGTCGGGCTCGGCCGGTGGACGGAAGACCTCGGGGTCGATGCCGGCAGGGACGACACGGAGCCGCTGGGCCGGCACGGCGAAGTCGCGGATGATGTCGTCGCGTGACGACTCTGAGACCGTGATCAGCGTCGGGAGCCGGCGCGCGACCCGCCGCTGCATCGCGAGGAAGCCGTACCAGCGGCGCAACGACAGGCGCTGCCACCCGGTCGCGTCCGCGAGGGCGATCCGACGGTCGACCGTGATCGGGTGGTGGATGGTGGCGACGAGCGGCAGGCCCGCCCGCTGGATGCCGAGCAGGCCGTAGCCGAGCGACTGGTTGTCGTGCACGACGTCGTAGCGCTGCCGCCCGCGGCGCAGATGGCGCCACGCGCGCAGGCTGAACGTGAGCGGCTCCGGGAACCCGGCCGCGCACATCGTCGCGAACTCGGTCGCGTCGATCCAGTCCCGGAACTCGCGCGGCGCCGGCAACCGGAAGGGGTCGTCGTCGCGGTAGAGGTCCAGGCTCGGCAGGGGGGTGAGGCGGACGCCGTCGTCCAGCGTGGGGTAGGGCTGGCCGGCGAGCACGTCGACGGCATGCCCGAGGCGGGCCAGCTCCCGGGACAGGTTGCGCACGTAGACGCCCTGGCCCCCGCAGTGGTCCCTGCCCCGGTAGGACAGCAAGGCGATGCGCAGCGACTCCCGACCACCGGCAGGCTGAGCGCTACCGGCGACCGTCACGCACCTACCACCATGTGTCCTCCATCTGGCCCACCCGTCGACGGGGCAGCATAGACGGGCCCGGCGCCGGGGCGGAAGTCGGCCGTCCGTGCCCGCGTGGCGCCTCGAGCGCGCTGGTGCCGGCGCATGCACGATGACCCGGTCCTGCTGCCTCCGCAGGTTACCGGCGGTAGCAGAGCGCGGCAACCCAGCGGTGCTGCACCCGGCGAGGGGATGCACGTGGGGCGTGCGCATCGCCGCGCTCGTGACCTGCGATCGAGGGCTCGTGCTCGTGACAGCGAGCGTCGCCGCCTTCGGAGTGGCCTGCGCTTGCCAGCGCCGTATCGGGCCTGTCGACCCTGCGGCTGGTCGCGTTCTGGCGCCCACGGTCTTCGGGAGTGGCCAGCAACCTGACGTTCATCGCCTCACCGTGCTCCGTGCAGCGCCAGAATTCCACCGGCGCGACGATCGCGGCCGGGGCAGACGCAGCCACACGGGCGACGGCATCGCAGCCCGACCCGACGCACCTCATCAGTTATCCACAGCAGAAACCCACAAGAACAGGTGGGACAGCATTGAAACCGACCGCGCGCTCGCGTACCATAAGAACAACAGTTCGAACATGACACGGGGAGGGACGCATGGACCGCAGTGCCGCACCGCCGGCGTACGCCGCGCACGCGGCACCGTCCGGGAGGACGGCCGGGCCCAGGCGGGCG
>SKPY01000450.1 GCA_007119305.1 Nitriliruptorales bacterium | reverse complement strand
CGGTGCGGTCGCGGCCCGCGAGCCGCTCGTGTGCCGGGAGGGCGAGCAGGCGGTCGTCGGGCACCGCGACCGGCCCGCCGACCACGACCACCCGCGTCGCACCGAGCGCGCTCACGCGGCGGGCGAGGGCGTCCGGGTCGCTGCGCGGGCTCACGAGCAGGATCGGATGCCGCAGTCCGGCGGCGAGGCTGCTGGCGCTGAGCGCGTCGGCGAAGTGCTCACCGCTGGCGAGCAGCACCGTGGAGGCGTCGGCGCCGAGCTCGACGGCCCGCTGGGCCACCGCGTAGGCGGTGTTGTAGCGGTTGTTGCCGGCCAGGCGCTCGACGGCTGCGCCGTGGCCCTCGACCTCGGCGACGACGGCTGCGCCGACGGCGGCCTCGCCACCGACGACGAACACGACCGGTGGGGCGAGCCGACGGAGCTCGTCGGCGGTGCGGGCGTCGAGGCGGTCCCGGGGCGTGAGCAGCACGGGGCCGCCGGCGGTCCCGGCGAGGACCGCGGCAGCGAGCGCGTCGGGGTAGTCCGAGCCGTTCGCGAGCACGACTGCCGCGGCACCGTTCGGCCACCCGGCACGGCTGACCGCGACCGCGGTGGCGTAGCGGTCGCTCCCGGCGAGCACCTCGACCTGGGGCGCCGGCCAGCGGACTTCGTCCTGCGCGGCGGCCGGCAGCGCCGCTGGGACCACGGCGGCGCCGGCCACCACGAGGATGAGCAGCACACCCACGATCCGCCACTGCCGCATCGCGATCACCGCCCTGCTGCCCGGCGAGTCCGCTCCCTCCCAGGCTGATCCTGCGGCGTCGACGGCACCAGAGCCCCTGGGCCTGCCCGCTGGGTGCCAGGCGGCCCGGTGGTCAGCCGTCGGGTGCCGGGTCGCGGGGCGGGTAGACCCCGCCGTCGAGCAGCTCGCGGTCCCCGAGGGGCTCGTCGAGGTCGAGCGTGAACGGCGTCGCCGGGTTTGACGGGCACGTCTGGTCGCCGTCGAGGGGACGCACGAAGACGGCGACGACCACCGTGTGCTCGTCGCTGCGGATCACCGGGTCGAGGATGCGCCCCTCGGCCGACTCGCCGCTCGCGCACGCGCGCTCGCGCACCTCGATGTCGAGCTGGGACGTCTCGGCAGCGACCAGGTCGGTGGGCCACCACGAGGCCGCCGAGCCCCCGGGGTGGAAGGGCCGCGGTGTGCAGCCACCGCCCCGCAGGAAGCGCCACTCCGCGCCCTCGCGCTCGAACACGACGGTCTGGTAGGGGTGCTCCTCGTCAGGGTGGCCAGCGGTGGCGAACTCGGCGGTGTCGGAGCTGCGCTGGAGCACCCACCAGCCTTCTGGGCCGCCGCGGGCGAGGGGCTCGCGGGCCTCGGCCTCGAACCACTCGCGGAACGCGAGCGCGGCCTCGTCGTCAGCCTCCGTGACCGCCGGCCCGTGCAGCCCGGCGTGCGGGAAGGGCTCGCCGCTGCACACGAGCAGCGATCCCGGCGTGGGCAGTGGCTCGACCGGCCCGAAGCCCGCTTGGGGGCCGGCGCCACAGCCGAGCAGCAGCGCCGTGAGGGCGAGGAGCAGGCCACGTCGCATGGCTCGTTCGACGCCCTCCTCTCGGGTCAGGGTTCCAGAGCTTCGAGCCGGGCGCGCACGGTGCCGTGACGGCGCAGGAACGTTGCCGGATCGAGTGCTGCTGCGGGCACGTCCGCGCCCTCGGCGGCGAGGGTGTCGGCGAAGGGCTCGCCGGTCTCCCAGGTGCGCATCGCCGCCGCCTGGACGACCTTGTAGGCGTCGTCGCGGGCCATGCCCTGCGCGACGAGGGCGAGCAGCACCTGGGAGCTCGTCACGAGCCCGCCGGTGGCGTCGAGGTTCGCGCGCATCCGCTGGGGGAAGATCCGCAGGCCCTCGACCAGGCGGGTCGCGAGGTGCAGCTGGTAGTCGACCGTGATGAACGCGTCGGGCAGGATCACCCGCTCCACCGAGGAGTGGGAGATGTCGCGTTCGTGCCACAGCGCGACGTTCTCCAGCGCCGCGACCGCGTGCCCGCGCACGATCCGGGCGAGCCCGCAGATGCGCTCGGAGATGATCGGGTTGCGCTTGTGCGGCATCGCGCTCGAGCCCTTCTGACCCGCGCCGAAGGGCTCCTCGGCCTCGCGGACCTCGGTGCGCTGGAGGTGGCGGACCTCCAGACCGATCTGCTCGATGCTGGCGGCGAGGACGGCGAGGGCGGCCACGAGCTCCGCATGGCGGTCGCGGGCCACGACCTGCGTCGGGACGGGCTCGACGGCGAGCCCGAGCCGATCGCACACGTGTGCCTCGACGAAGGGGTCGATGTTCGAGTAGGTGCCGACCGCGCCGGAGATCGAACCGACCGCCACCGCCGAGCGCGCAGCACGCAGCCGGCGGCGGCCGCGGTCGACCGCGAAGGCGAACTGACCGAGGCGGTGGCCGAACGTGGTGGGCTCGGCCTGCACCCCGTGGGTGCGGCCGGCGCAGATGGTGTCCCACTCGGCGAGGGCGCGCTCCTTGAGGGTGGCCACCAGACGGTCAGCCTTGGCGAGCACGAGGTCGCAGGCGCGCGCCAGCGTCGCCCCCAGGGCGGTGTCGAGCAGGTCCGACGAGGTCATGCCGTAGTGCACCCAGCGACCGGCGGCGCCGGCGATCGTCTCGTTGTAGGCGGTCAGGAAGGCGATGACGTCGTGGTTGGTCTCGCGCTCGATCTCCGCGACGCGCTGCGGGGTCGGGACGCTGCCGCGCCGGATCGCTGCGAGGTCCGCGGGCGGGATGACGCCGAGCTGCGCATGCGCCTCGCATGCGAGCACCTCGACCTCCACCCAGGTGGCGAGCTTGGCCTCGTCGGTCCAGAGGGCGCCCATCTCGGGCAAGGTGTAGCGCGGGATCATGGACGCAGGCTCCAGGTCAGGGGCGCGGACCCCATTCAACCACCGGCGGCCGGCGCACGGGTGCCGGGCCTCCCGCAGCCGGTGGCGGCGGCACGCGGGTGTCGGGCCACCTGCAGCCGGTGGCAGCGGCACGCGGGTGTCGGGCCCCTACCCCCG
>SKPY01000368.1 GCA_007119305.1 Nitriliruptorales bacterium | reverse complement strand
GCTGCGCGGGCGGCGATGCTGGTGGGCGGCTGGTTGCCATGGCGGTCCGCACCTCCTCCTTGCTCGAACGTGTGTTCGAGTATAGCACGGGCTGCCCCGTTTGGAAGTATCTTCCCCTCCACGGCTGTGGACTGGCGGGGGCGGCTGGTGGAGCACAGGTCGTCTATCCGTGGCCGGCCCACGCACCCAACGGCGATCCGACGACCGCGCTCGCGGCGCACGTTCGCGACCCCAGGCCCACGCACCCAACGGCGATCCGACGACCGCGCTCGCGGCGCACGTTCGCGACCCCAGGCGCACCGCCGTCGACCCGGCTGGCGAGGTCGCGGCCCACCTCTCGATGGCCCCGGGCGTGGTGGGCTAGGCGGCCAGCGGGTTCTCCCAGCGCAAGCCGGCGAAGCGGGCGAAGTCGTAGTCACCCGAGCACAGCACGGCGCCGTGCTCGATCGCCAGCGCAGCCAGGTGCGCATCGCTCGCCAGGTTGGCGCCAGCACCCAGGGGCTCGAGGAGCTGGCGCAGCAGCGCGGCATGTCGCCGCCCGGGAGCAACGGTGAGGCTGTTGGGCTGCGCGAGCCAGCCCTCGACGTGATCCAGCGCCTCTCCGACCGACAGCGGCTCGACGAAGATCCGGGGGTTCGTGCCCACGCGGACGAAGGCGAGCAGAACAGCCCACGCGAAGCCGACGGGTCGGCCGCTGGACAGCTCGGCGTCGAGCCACGCGCAGGCAGCCTCGTGGTGCACCGCGGTGGAGTCGACGCTGTAGAGGAGCAGGTTGGCGTCGACGATCCTCACTTGCCCAGCTCGATCTTGCGGGCGATCTCCTCGTCTTCGAGGGCCGCAGCCAGGCGCAGGGCCTGCGTGAGGTCCACGCCCCGGCGGAGGCCCAGTGGACGCGCCTGGGTTCGGTAGGTCCGTGGTTCAGCCCGTGCGGCCAGGCCGGCACGAAGGACGCGGTTCAGCGCTTCCTTGAAGGAGATCCCCTCGTCGGCGGCGACCCCCTTGACCTTGTCGGCGAGGTCGTCGTCGAGCGTCACCGTCGTCCGCATACGTGCATCATAGCGCGTCAAGTTCGCGCATCATGATGTGGTCCTGACGGTACGGTCGCGCACCACTGCTCCACGTCGCCCGGTTCAGCAGCAGGTCTCCACGGCGCCCGGTCCGTCAGCTGGGCACGTACCGCTCGCCCAAGGCGGACACGGTTGCGCCCGGCAGTGCACCCGCGTCCAACAGCTCCTCGAGGGTCACCGTGGCGAAGGTGGCGTCGTCGCTGAGCAGCGCCCGGTAGCAGGCGCAAGCCTGCGCGATGTTGGTGTTGCCGGCGGGGTGGACGACGACGAGCCGACCCCAGCGCCAGTGCCCACTCGGGTGCTGGAGCATCGCCAGCACGAGCAGGTGGTCGAGCCACAGCTGCAGCAGGTCGGTGCCGGTGACCGCTTCGACCGCGGCAGGGCTGAACAGCCCCGACCGTTCGCTGATCTCCAGGTAGCGGGCGAGCCGCTCGGGCTTGGGCAGCTCGCGCTTGACGATCTCGTGGTACTTCGTCTCCACGCCGAGGACCCCGCGCGTGCCGTCGCCGAGATCGAGCTCGACGGCGGCGTCGAACGCGCTGAGGTTGCCGAGGTAGGCGGGGTCGAGGCGGCCGGGGGAGTGCTCGAAGCGGACGGCGCGGGCCGTGCCTGGCACGTCCGGCCACCAGGTGGGCACGGCGCGCTCGGCCAGCTGGGCGTCGACGGCGAGGTCACCGAACAGGTTGAAGCACAGCGGCATCGACGACAGCAGGTCGGCCCACAGCCGCCGCGCGTCGAGCATCTGGTGCGGCTCCTTGTACGCCAGGCGTGCCTTCGCCGCCTCGTGCGCGGCGGCGGTGACGAAGTTCGCGCCGGTCGCGCGCGCGTAGTCGAGCGGGATGCGGCTGCCGAGCAGCCGCAGGGGCTTGCCGGCGCGCGGCACGATCGGCTGGGTGCCGATCGGGTGGCCGTGCGCCTCCCGCCAGCGCGCCTGGTGGTAGCGCAGCCGCCGGCGGAACGCGGTCAAGTCCGGCTGTCCCGGCACCCGGTCGGCCGCCTCCCAGGAGTGTGCCGCCTGGAGCGTCTGCTTGGATAGCGCCTCCCCCATGGCGGGAGCATAGTGCCCGGCGCCCCGTGGCTGGGGTGACATGGGCTGCGCTACAGGGTGCGCTTGCGCTGTTGTGGCACGTGCCTGCACAGGCCCGCGCTGACGCCGCTACGTTCGTGACCCAAGCGCACCGCCGTCGACCGCGGTGGCGAGGTCGCGGGCCAGCAGCGCGAGGTTGGCGATGACACCGATCGCCGCGCCGACGCACCCGAGGCCGAGCAGGACGCGGAACGGCGTCTCCCACGCGGCCCATTGCGCCCCGAAGTCGAACGGGAAGATCTGGAACAGCCGAAGCATGACGACGAACGCGACCGCCGTCGTGACGGCGTCCCCCAGCCGTTTCACCCAGAGGGGGTCGACCGCGGCGTAGACGAGGTTGACCGCGACGCCGAGCACGAACGACAACGTGACGAGCCCGACCACGCGGGCGAAGTCGTCGCTGAGGAAGGGCAGCCACCGCCATCCCGGTGCGACGTTGACCAGCCAGATGAACGCGCCGTTGAGCGCCGCGGACACCAGGTAGCCCACAACGCGCGCCGGGCGGGGCGGGCGCTGCTTCGCCTGCCGCGGCGCGGGCCGCGCTCCGATCGTGGTCATCCGACACCTCCGAGCTCCCGACACCTCCGGGCTCCCGACACCTCCGGGCTCCCGATGGCCCCGAGCGTGCAGGCGCGCTGGGCGGTTGCCCAGGGCCGAACGGCCCGGCGAGTCACCTGCGGTCGGCGGGGCCCCGCGTCCGCGTGCGCACGAGTTCAGTCCCGCGGTGGCGTCAGACGGCGAGGTCGCGGCGACGGAAGGCGGCCAGACCAACTGCCGTGAGCGCTGCGGCGACGCCGAGCAGGACGAGGATCGGGGTCCAGACGAGGTCCTGCGCCGGCACCGCGGGCGGATGGGTGAACGGCGACAGGTTCAGCAGCGCCTGCGGCAG
>SKPY01000194.1 GCA_007119305.1 Nitriliruptorales bacterium | reverse complement strand
GGTCTTCACCTGGACGCGCAGCAGCGCGCCGGTCTCGACGTCCTCGACGACCAGGTCGTACGGCTGGTTGTCGCACAGCGGGATCGACACCGAGTAGCCGTTGGCCGGGAACCAGCCGATCGCCACACCCAGGCCGATCTCGCCCTGCAGCCGGGGGTTGCGGCGCCGGATCGTGGGCGGTCGTGCGCTCATGAGCCGACGCTAGCCCGGGGGGTGCGCCAGTGCGGCCGGACCGACTGGCGAACCTGTGGACAGCCCGTCAGGACCGGCGCAGGTAGTCGGCGAGGCCGGGCAGGGTGAACGCGAGGCGGCCCCTGCCGCCGGCGGGACGCAGCAGCGCGTGACGCTCGATCAGCGACTGCCAGGTGGAGGCCAGGCGGTCCGAGGTCGTGTCCAGCTCCGCGGCGATCCGTCCCGAGGTCCGCTCGGCCGGGTCGAGGTGTGCGGCGGCGTCGAGGTAGGCGCGCTGGCGGTCGCCGAGCGGGCGGAGCCGCTCTTCGTAGAAGGCGTCGAGATAGGCCCGCGCGGCCGTGATCCCCGCTCGGGCCTCGGCGAGGGTGATCACGTCCCCGTCGCCGGCGTTCCACACGTGCGAGCCGATCACGTGGAGGAAGTAGGGGTAGCCACCCGACGCGGCCATGACGGCCTCGAGCGCGTCCGCGTCGAACACCGCGCCGCCCGCCCGGGCGAACGCCTGGAGGCCCTCCCGCATGTCGGCTTCGCCGAGGACGTCGAGGGGGACGGGCTTGGAGCGCTCCCCGAACGTCGAGCCCGAGCGGGACAGCTGTGCGACCAGCCCGGGCAGGCCCGCGACGACCACCCCGACGGGCAGCGCATGGCGCAGGGTGGCGCCCGACACCGGATCGCGCTCGGTGACGGTCCGGGTCGTGGCCTCCTGGAGGGCGTGGAAGAGGTCGCCCAAAGCGGCGCGATTGCAGTTCTGCGCCTCGTCGACGAGCAGCACGAGGACGGTGCCCCGCTCGCGGGCGAGCGCGCCGGTCTCGGCGAGCAGCCCGCCGAGCGCGTCGGCGCGATCCTCGCCGGCGGCAGGGGGGTTCGTGAGCTCCACCCGGACGCCGCGGGGGCCTACCTCGACCCCGCCGAGGCGACGCAGCGCGGCGAGGGCGCTGCGTGACAGGCGCGCGGCGAGGTCCTCGTCGAGCACGTCGGCGAGACGGGCGCACACCCGGCCGATGAGCGCGTCGCCGCGGGTCGCGGACGCCCGGGCCACCCAGCGGCCGGCCGCCCGCTGCTCGTCCTCGAGCTCGCGCAGGAGCGCGGTCTTGCCGACGCCGCGGTCGCCGGTCACGAGCCGCGGCTGCTCGTAGATCCCCGCGCCGAGCCGCTCGACCATCAGCTCGAGGTCCGCCAGCTCGCTCCGGCGGCCGGTGAACACGCGCGGGAGATTACCGAAGCCGGGCGTGAACGGGTTGTCGACGGCTGCACGCCCCATGGCAGAAACCTCGCTCTTACGCGTGTGCGTAAGGTTACCTTGTTGCCGTGGGGGCGTGCGCATCCTCCGCATCCTCGCGCGGGGGTGTGACGGCACCCTCGCGCCGCCCGGAGCTGAGCAGGGGGGTGAACCAGGCCACCAGGCGGCGGCACACCTCGCGGTCGAGGTCGATCATCTGCGGCCCGTTCCACAGGCCCGGGCTGCGGGCGATGTGCAGCTCGAGTGTGGCCAGGCGGCGCCACCGCTGGAAGACGGTCGCGGTGACCGCCAGCGTCTGGATCCGGCTCTCCGGGACGAAGGCGGTGCGGCGCACCCACCACCCGGCACGCGCCACGACCAGCCCGGGGGGCTCGGCGTGCCCGAGGGCCCGGTACGAGGCCTCGGCGACCCCGAACGCGGGCAGACCGAGGAGCAGCATGGCCAGACCCGGCCAGCCCCACACGGCCAGCGCCGGGACCGTGGCCAAGACCGTCAGCAGGCCGGCGCGGAACAGCCGGCGGGTGCGCGCCCGCGCGGGCATCGGCTCGAGCGTCACGTCCGCGGCCCGGGGGTCGTCGAGGATGCGTGCCACGAGGGCGTGCGCCTCCGCGGCGCTGCCGATCGGCAGCAGCGTGTCGGTGCCGCCCGAGCCGCCGCCCGGCTTGCCGGCGACGTCGGCGCGCACCGCCGCCAGGCCGAACAGCCGGCGCGGCAGGTTCTCCTCGAGGCGGAGCGCCTGCAGGCGGTACAGGGGCACGGTGTCGAAGCGCTGTTCGAGCAGGCCGCGACGCACCTGGAGCGCGCTCCCGGTGTGCCGCAGCTCGAAGTTCCAGTACAGCAGGACCTGCGCCGCGATCAGCAGCACGATGGCGACGACGAGCACCGCGAGGGCGAAGATGATGAGCACGTTGCCGCCGAGCAGCCCGGGCAGGCGCTCGACCACCTCCTCGAAGCGGTCGCCGAACAGCTGCCAGAGCCCGCCCGCGGCCGCGGCGAGCAGCGTCGCGTTGGCCTCGGTGGCACCGGCGACGAGCAGGCGCCGGTTCGGCACGTGCACGAGCCGCTCGCCGACGGGTTCGCTGGCGCGGTCGGCCGTCCCGTCCCCGCCGTGCGCCCGCGCCTCGCCGCGGGCCGCAGCCCGCCCGGCGAGCAGCGTCTCGCGCAGGCGGTTGGCCATGTCGAGCGACAGCGCGTCGAGCTGCCCTTCGGTGTCGCCGCTGCCGATCGCCTCGACCTGGACCGCCGTCACGCCGAACAGCCGGTGGCTGATGCGCCGCACGAGGTCGACGCTTTGGACGCGCTCGACGGGGATCACCCGGCGCTGGCGGCTGAACAACCCCTGCTGGATCACGAGGACGCCACCGGCGTAGTGCCACTGGAAGCGCGTGTACCGCACGGTGTTCGCCACCACGACCAGTGCGATGAACGGCAGCGCGAACAGCACCGACATCGGGTTCAGGATGAACAGCACGATGAGGAACCCCGACTGGCCCAGGGACCACACCGCGATGGCTGCGGGATGCAGCTGCCCGCCGAGCTCGGTCCCGGCGCCACCCGGCGCGCCCGTCGCCGGCGACTGCGGCGTCCAGTGCTGCGGCGGGCCGCCTGCCG
>SKPY01000124.1 GCA_007119305.1 Nitriliruptorales bacterium | reverse complement strand
CGGCTGGGTGGCGGTAGGTGACCCCGGTGACGAGGGCGCCCAGGCGCACCCGCTCGGTCGCCGCCGCGAGCGCGCCGAGCAGCGTCCACGCCTCCAGGCACGGGCCGCTCGGGTCCCCGTACAGCGCCTTGAAGTGGTCGAACAGCCACACCCCGTCGAACCCCACGTCGTCCGCGAACCGCGCCCGCTCGAGCAACTCCTCCCACGTCAGCTGGTGCTGCGCGACGTCCAGCCCGAAGTCCATGGCGTCCTCGCTCTCGTGGCCGCTGGTCGGCCCCGGTGCACGCTACCCCCGCCGCGCGCTCCCGGGCGAGCCTCGCCGCGTGCTCCCGGGCGCTACCCGCGCAACGGTGAGCCTGGTCGCTGTGGACACGTGGACCGTCACCTGGGGCGGTGGAGTGGCTGTGGGGGCCTCCAGCCCCCCGGATCCGCTCCAGCGCCCGGTGCAGTCAGCTGACGGCTCAGGGGGTGTGGCGCTGGGCATCGAGCAGGTCACGGATCTCCCGCAGGAGCAGCACCTCGTCGGTGTCGGGGGTTTCGACTTCGGCGGACCGCTGATACCTGGCGGCGGCTCGGAGCAGGAAGAAGAGCACGGTGGCCACGATGAGGAACGTCAGGAGGGCGCCGATGAAGGTGCCGACCAGCACGGGACCGAGCGTGATGTCCGCCAGGCTCTCCAGATCCAAGTAGCGCGCGATCGTGCCCATAACCACGTCGTCGGCGAGCGCGCTGACCACCGCCGAGAACGCGACGCCGAGGACGAACGCGACAGCGAGATCCAGCAGGTTCCCGCGGAACAGGAACTCCTTGTACTCCTTCAGCATGGCGGCTCCCTCTGTCGTCTGACGGCCCAGATCGGCCACGGTCGAGTGTGCACACCGGACGAGCCGGATGGCTAGCACGCGGTGCCGTGGAGGCTCAGCGGTGCGGGGTCAGCTCGCGGCGCATGAGCCAGCGTGGCAGACCAGCGCTGCGTGCCTCGGTCTGCCGCACCCGCGTGAACCCGGCCGCCTCGAACATGGAGGTCGTGCCGACGTAGGCGAGCGCGCCGCTGATCCGCGCACCGGCGGCGTCGACCGGGTAGGCCTCGAGCGTCTCCACCCCGCACCGGGACGCATACGCGGTCGCGCCGTCGAGCAGGGCATGCGCCACGCCGCGCCGGCGGTAGCCCGCGCGCACGACGAAGCAGACGATGCTCCACACCGGGCGGTCGTCGACCTTGGGGATGGTGCGCGACCGCTCGAGCCGGCCCATCTCGGTGCGCGGACCCAGGGCGCACCAACCGACCGGCTCACCGGCGACGTAGCCGACCACCCCCGGCGCGTGCTCACGACCGCACAGCTCGCGCAGGTGCGCCGGGCGCTGCGGGCCCCGAAGACGGTTGAAGTCGCCAGAGCTGAGGCGGTAGTACAAGCACCAGCACGCCTCCGCGCCCTCCTTGCGGGGCGCCAGGATCGCGCGCACGTCGTCGAAGCGCTCAGCAGTGGCCGGTTCCACGCTGATGTCCATGCCGCCGAGGCTATCCGGTGGTTGGCGCGCTGTGCAGTGCGGGGGCACAGGCCGCGCCGTGCTTGGTGGCCCCTGTGCCGCGGCACTAGACTTGCCTCCCCGCCCGGGGCCGTGCGGGGATGGCGCGTCCGGTCGTCGCGCACCAGCAGACCGGGGTGAGCGTGCTGCCGCTGAGGTCCAGGCTGGGATGATGGGAGTGGCAGGGATGACGGGAGTGGAGGCCACCGCACCCGCGGCCAGGCAGCTGTGGGACGCGCTGTTCGGGTCGGACGTCGTAGGGGTCCTCTACGGCCAAGAGCACGTGGTGCTCGACGCCAACGACCGCTTCCTGCGGATGGTCGGGCGTGACCGCGCAGACCTCGAAGGCGGGCTGGACTGGATGGCGATGACGCCGCCGGAGCATCGCGCGCAAGACCAGCGGGGCATGGAGGTCCTGCGGCGAGGCGACCCGTTCCCGGTCATCGAGAAGGAGTTCCTGCGTCCGGACGGCAGCCGGGTCCCGGTGCTCATCGGCGGTGCGGTCGTCGACACCGAGCCGTACCAGTGGGTCAGCGTCGTGGTCGACCTCACCGACCACAAGGACCTCGAGTGGCAGCTGCTGCTGTCAGAACGCCGCCGTCACGAGGCGGAGATGGACGCCGCCGCGCACACGCTCGGCGAACTGCAGCGGGCGCTCCTGCCTGCCGAGCTGCCGGAGCTGCCCGGGTTGTCGCTGGCCGCCAGATACAGCGCGGCGAAGCAGAGCGAGGTCGGCGGCGACTGGTACGACGCCTTCGCCATCGACGGCCGGTTGATGCTCACCGTCGGCGACGTCGCCGGGCACGGCCTCAGGGTCACGCAAGCGATGGGCGAGCTGCGGGCCGGGGCCCGGGCTGCGGCGTTGCTCGATCCCGATCCCGCGCGCGTGGCGGAGGTGCTGGACCGTCTCGTGCAGCGGCTCACACCCACGCAGCTGGCGACCGGGCTGTTCGCCGTCTACGAGCCGGCCACCCTGCGCCTGACGTGGGCCAGCGCCGGGCACTTCGCGCCGCTGCTCGTGCCCGCGGCCGGGCCAGCGCGCTACCTTGCGGGCCAGGTCGCCCCACCGCTCGGGATCGCCGAGCACGGCGTCGTCACCGGTGGGCGGGTTGACCTTGCCGTCGGCGACTCGCTGCTGCTGTTCACCGACGGGCTCATCGAACGTCGCCACGAGGACATCGACGACGGGCTGAGACGCTTGCTGGCCGCAGCGCGACCGGGGCTTTCCCCTGGCGGCCTGTGCGATGCGGTGCTCGACGCGTGTGTCGCCGTCGGCGAGCCCCTCGACGACGCGTGCCTGCTCGTTCTCACCGTGAACGGCGGGGGCTGACGTGCCCACCCCGTAGTCCGCCAGAGCGGCCTGGCGGCGCCGCCCGTCCAGCCGCCGTCGACCTACGAGCACAAGGATGACCATGCACAAGGCCACGTGGGTGATCCAGTTCCTGTTGGGCGTGTACTTCATCGCCATCGGCGTGCTGCACTTCGTCGTCCCGGAGGGACTGCCCGAGGCGATGGG
>SKPY01000250.1 GCA_007119305.1 Nitriliruptorales bacterium | reverse complement strand
GGTGGCGGCCGCGAGCCCGGCGGCGGCGCGCAGCCGGCCTGGTCGGGCGCGCGGCTCGCCCGCGCGCTCGAAGCGTGCGAACAGGCGGACCAGCACCGCGAGCACTGCCACGAGCAGCGCGAACCACAGCGGACGCAGCGCCCACCAGACCCCGTCGACGGCTGCGTGCCGTGGCCACAGCCCCGTGGGGTAGGTCAGCGCGACCACGATCACGAGCGCGGTCATGTGCCACAGGTACACCGTCATCGCCATGCTGCCGCCGATGGCCACGCGGGCCCATACCGCGGGACGCTGCAGCCAGCGCTCCACCGGGCGCCGGGCGGCGACGACGAGCCCGACCTGGGCGACCCCGAGCACGAACAGGCAGATCGTGGGGGGAGAGTTGTTGCTGCGCTGCGCCTCCTCCACCCCGACCATGCTCACCGGGTAGCCGCCGAGGACGACGAGGAGCGCGAGCACCGCGAACGCGGTCGCGGCCAGCGTCAGCCCGGCCCACACCCGCTGCGGCAGCCGCTGGTCGTACCACAGGTAGCCGAGCTGGTGGATGCCCGCCCAGACCCACACGAAGTTGCTCCAGCCGATGGCCGGCACCCCGGCGAGGTGCACGACGTCGACGGCGACGGCGACGGCGGCGAAGGCCACGGGGACGGCGAGCCCGAAGCGGCGATGCAGCGCCCACGTGGCCGGCACGGCCGCGCACACGAGCAGGTACGCGGCGAGGAACCACGCGGGGATGAACGCGACCTGGCTGCCGAGCTGGAGCAGGTCCCGTGGCACCCCGAGCCAGCCGAGCGCCGCGGCCAGCGGCACCCACAGGGCCAGCAGCGGCAGCACCGGGCGCAGCAGCCGTCGGGAGCGGCGGCGCACCCAGTCCGCCCAGCTCGTGCCGCGCTGCGACGCCGTGCGCCACGCCGCGGCGTTCGCGTACCCGCCGACGAAGAAGAACAGCGGCATCACCTGCAGCGCCCAGGTCAGCCACTGGGTGGCCGGGACGATGTCGAGCAGCCGCCCGGTCACCCACTGCCCGTCGCGGACGAGCACGACGGCGATGAGCCAGTGGCCCACCACCACCACGACGATGGAGCCGACCCGCAGCAGATCCGCGTACCGGTTGCGCTCCAGCGGCGTGAGCTCGTTGATCTGGGCGGCCGTCAGCCGCTCCGCGGCATCGCTCATGCTGCCTGCAGGCTACCGGGCGCGCTGCGGGGACCGGGCGTGGCTCACGGTGTCGCCGCGACGAAGTCGCGCCACACGGGGGCGGCGACACGCCCCCCGGTCGCGTCGGGCATGGCCGTCCGGCCGTCCGGGTGCCCCACCCACACGGCCGTGGCGAGATCGTCCGTGAACCCGGCGAACCACGCGTCGGCCCCGTGCTGGGTGGTGCCGGTCTTGCCGGCCACGCGCCGACCGGGCACAGCGGCCTCCGTGCCGGTGCCGGCCTGCACCGCGGCGCGCAGCATCGCCTGGACATGCGCGGCGGTCGCCGGTTCCAGCGCCTGGTGGCCCGCGGGCTCGGTCCGGTGGAGCGTGGACCCGTCGCGCGCGCTCACCCGCTCGATCAGATGCGGCGCCGCGTAGCGCCCGTCGGCGGCGAACACCGCGTAGCCGGCCGCCAGCTCGAGGGGCGACACGCCGTGGGTGATGCCGCCCAGCGCGATCGACGGCCCCCAGCCGGACGGCGGCCCGAGTGCTTGTTCGGTGTCCAGACCGGTGCGTTCGAGCACGTCCACGAGCCGCTCGGTGCCGAGCTCGACGCCGAGCGCGGCGAACGCGGTGTTGCTGCTGTGCGCGAGGGCGGACGCGAGCGGCATGTGCCCGTGCTCGGCGTGGCCGTAGTTCGCCACGGTCCACGGCTCCCCCCCGACGTCGAAGGTGGCCCGGCCCGGCGAGGCGAGCAGGCTGTCGGGTGCGTAGCCCTGTTCGAGCGCGGCGGCTGCCACGAACGGCTTGAAGGTGCTGCCCGGTTGGCGGCGGGCCTGGACCGCGAGGTCGAACTGGCGCGCCGCGAAGTCCTGGCCGCCGTGCAGCGCGAGGATGCGACCGGTGCCGGGTTCGACGGCGGCGAGCGCGCCCGCAGGGCCTGCCGGGTCGTCGAGGTGCGCGCTGATGGCTGCGCTCGCGGCGTCCTGCAGCCGGGGCTGGAGGGTCGTGCGCACCGTGAGGCCCCCGGTCAGCAGCAAGCGCTCCCGCTCCTCGGGGGTGTCCCCGAAGGCGGGGTTGGCGAGGAACTCCCGGCGCACGGCCTGCACGACGTACGGCTCGCGCACGCCTCGGCCGCGCGGTGCTGCGAGCTCCACGGGACGCGCCGCGAGCTCGTCGCGCGCCCGCGGTGGCAGGGCACCCGTCGCGGCCATCGCCCCGAGCACCCGGTTGCGCCGTGCGGCGGCGGCTTGGGGGTCCGCCCGGGGGTCGAACGCGGACGGCGCGCGGATCAGCGAGGCGAGCAGGGCCGCCTCGTCGGGGCCGAGCTCCTCGGGAGCGACGCGAAAGTACTCCCACGCCGCGGCGGCGATCCCGTACGCGCCGCTGCCGAAGTAGACCTGGTTGAGGTAGTGCTCGAGGAGCTCGTGCTTGCTGTAGCGCCGCTCGAGGGCGACGGCGTAGACCACCTCGCGGGCCTTGCGGGCGAAGGTGCGGTCCGCCCCGGTGTAGTTCTGCTTGGCCAGCTGCTGAGGGATCGTCGACGCGCCCTGCTGGACCCGCCTGGCGGTCACGTTCGCGAGCGCCGCGCGCCCGATGGCCCGCAGGTCGTAGCCGGGGTGGTCGTAGAAGCGCCGGTCCTCCGCGGCGAGCACCGCGTGCTGCACATGGGCGGGAACGCGTTCGAGCGGCACGACCCGCCGGTCCTCGTCACCGTGCAGGATCGCCAGGCTGGACCCGTCGGCTGCGAGCACGACGGAGCGATCCGCCAGCGCCGGCAGGCCACCCCCGCCCGCATCGAGATCGACGCTCTGCGCCGCGAGGTGCACCGCGGGCAGGCCGAGCAAGGCGACCGCTGCCAGCGCGGCGGTCCCGAACGCGCCGCGCCGCGCGAGACCGGGCAGGCGCCGC
>SKPY01000486.1 GCA_007119305.1 Nitriliruptorales bacterium | reverse complement strand
CGGCCGGCCTGGGCTGGGCGGTAGCCGCCATCGGCCTCGCCGCAGGGCTGCCGCTGCTCATGCTCGCGCTGCGCGACCCCGCGGCGGTGAGCCAGTGGCTGGGCGCCGGCGCCGGTCTCGTCGGCCTTGAACAGGCGGCCGAGGCGCTGCGCACGCGTGGCCTGCCGCCCCTGTCCGCGAAGGTCGTCCCCGCGCTCATCGCCATCACCGTCGGCGTCGGCGGGGTGTGGGCCCTGTTCGCCACCGCGAACACCGCACTGGACTGCCTCGTCGCCCCCCGGTGGCGCGAGCGGCTGCGCCCGCTGCTGTTCGTCGGCCCCGCCGTCGCGCTCGTCTCCGCGTTCCTCATCTTCCCGATCCTCGGCACGATCCTCGCCAGCCTGCGCGAGGACGGCGGCGCGGTCGACAACTACCGCTTCGCCGTCACCGACCCGGCGATGCGGCTCGCCTTCCGCAACAACGTGCTGTGGCTCGTGTTCGGCACCGGCGGTGCCGTGACGATCGGCCTCGTCGTGGCGGGCCTCGTCGACCGCATCAAGCGCGAGGCGCTCGCGAAGACCTTCGTGTTCTTGCCGTTGGCGATCTCCTTCGTGGGCGCCAGCGTCATCTGGCGCTTCGTCTACGCCTGGCGTCCGCCGGGCGAACCGCAGATCGGCATGCTCAACGCCGGGCTGTCCGCCGCGGGCTTCGACCCGGTGCCGTTCCTGCAGACCGCTCCCCTGAACACGCTCGCGCTCATCGTGATCATGGTCTGGCTGCAGACAGGGTTCGCGATGGTCGTCCTGTCCGCCGCCATCAAGGGGGTCTCGACCGAGATGATCGAAGCGGCCCGGATCGACGGCGCCGGGGAGATCCAGCTGTTCACCCGGGTGGTGATCCCCAGCATCCGCGGGACCATCCTCATGGTCGCCACGACGATCTTCATCGTGATCCTGAAGGTGTTCGACATCGTGTTCGTCATGACCGGCGGGCGCCACGAGACCGAGGTCGTCGCCAACCGCATGTTCTCCGAGATGTTCCGCTACCGGAACTTCGGGCGGGCATCAGCACTCGCGGTCGTCCTCCTCGTCGTGGTCGTGCCGATCATGGTCGTGAACGTCCGCAACCTGCGCCGCCAGGGGATCGAGCAATGACCACGACGCCGACCCCGCCGCTCACCGCTCCGGCCCCGCAGCCTCGCCCGTCTCCGCGCCCGCGCCGCATCGAGGGCCGCCTGCGCGATCTGCTCACCCACTCGCTGCCCGTGCGTGTCGCCATCGTGCTGATCGCCGTGGTGTGGTCGCTGCCCACCGTGGGGCTGCTCATCAGCTCCTTCCGTCACTCGAGCGTCATCCGCGCGAGCGGCTGGTGGGAGGCCGTCTTGCACCCGTTCGAGGCCGCGCAGTGGACGACGGGCAACTACGTCGACGTGCTCACCGCCGACGGCATGTTCGACGCGTTCCTCAACTCGTTGGTGGTCACCATCCCCGCCACGGTGATCCCGATCACGCTGGCGGCGTTCGCCGCCTACGCGTTCGCCTGGATGCGCTTTCCCGGCAAGAGCCTGCTGTTCGCGATCGTGGTGGGGCTGATCGTCGTCCCGCTGCAGATGACGCTCGTGCCGTTGCTGCGCACGTACGTCGCCCTGGACCTGACCGGGTCGTTCATCGGCATCTGGCTCGCCCACACCGGCTTCGGCCTGCCGCTCGCGATCTACCTGCTCTACACGTACGTGGCCGCGCTGCCGAAGGAGCTGTTCGAGTCGGCGTTCATCGACGGCGCGAGCCACTTCACCGCCTTCATGCGCCTCGCGCTGCCGCTGTCCGCGCCCGCCATCGCCGCGTTCGCGATCTTCCAGTTCCTGTGGGTGTGGAACGACCTGCTCGTCGCGCTCGTCTTCCTCGGCACCGACGCCCGCGTCGCGGTCATGACCGCGCGCCTCGCCACGCTCGTGGGTTCCCGCGGCGAGGCCTGGCACGTCCTCACCGCGGGCGCGTTCGTCACGATGATCGTCCCCCTGCTCGTCTTCCTGACGCTGCAGCGCTACTTCGTGCGCGGCCTGCTGAGCGGCGGCGTGAAAGGATGACTGCGATGCACGGCCCGACCGACCGTCATCTCCTGCTCGCCTTCGACGGCCACGCTCCGCCCCCATGGCTGCTGGAGGGCATCCGTGCCGGCGCCGTCCCCGGGGTGACCCTGTTCCGCTTCCACAACGTGGACACCCCCGGGCAGGTGCGCGTCCTCACGGATGCGCTGCAGGCCGCCCGCCCGGGGAACGAGCCGCCCATGCTCGTCGCCGCCGACCAGGAGGGCGGCCAGCTCCAGGGCCTCGGCGACGACATGACACCCTTCGCCGGCAACCTCGCGCTCGGCGCGGTCGACGACACGACGCTGAGCGAGCGGGTCGGTGAGGCGCTGGGGCGGGAGGCGGCGGCCGTCGGCGTGAACGTCGTCTACGCGCCTGTCTGCGACCTCGTGCTCCGCCCGGAGAACCCGGCGCTTGGGATCCGCTCGCTGGGTGAGGATCCGGACGCGGTGGGGCGGCACGCCGCCGCGCTCGTGCGCGGCTACCAGCGTGCGGGCGTCGCGGCCACGCTCAAGCACTTCCCCGGCAAGGGTGGCGTCGCGGTCGACACCCACTTCGGCCTCGGCGTCGTCGCTGGCCCCCGGGCTGAGCTCGAGCGGCGAGAGCTGGCCCCGTTCCGCACCGCCCTCGCCGCGGGCCCGCGGGTCGTGATGTCGGGCCACCACGCGCTGCCCGGCCTGACCGGCCGCGACGACCTGCCGGCCACCCTGTCGCGGGCGGTCATGACCGATCTTCTGCGCGACACCCTCGGGTTCGAGGGGGTGTCGATCACCGACGCGCTCGACATGAAGGCCCTCACCCAGGGTGCGGGGCAGATCGTGGATGCGGTCGCGGCGCTGCGGGCCGGGGTGGACCTGCTGCTGTGCACGCCGGACGAGGAGGCCAACGCACGCCTTGCCGCAGGGCTGCGGCTCGCGCTGTGCCGGGACCTGCTGGACCGGCGCGAGCTCGCGCGCTCGGCGGCGCGCGTCCACCGCCTGCGGGCGCTGCTGG
>SKPY01000134.1 GCA_007119305.1 Nitriliruptorales bacterium | reverse complement strand
CCGGCATGGCCGGTGCAGCGAGGGGCGAGTCTACCAGCGGCGCACCGTGGCGGCACGCGACCGGCGGCGGAGGCCGGGAGGACCCACCGGGCGCCCGGCAACCGGGCGCGGCGCCGCAGCCAGTCCGGCTCCTGGGGCAGGAACCGCAAACTGCCCGCTACCCGTTAGGACATTGCCCGGAGCTCCGACGCTCACGGCCGTGAGCACTAGACTCAGGTTGCAAGCGTCTGTCGTCCGCGCCGTCCCGACCACGGAGCGGTCGGCGCCGAGCACCAGACCCACAGCAGCGAAGGTGATTGCACGGCGGATGAGCATCCTGCGTGACTTCGAGCAGCGCCTCGAGGGGGCCGTCGAGGGCTTCTTCGCGCGCGCGTTTCGTTCCGGGCTCCAGCCGGTCGAACTGGCCAAAGCCGTGCAGCGCTACCCCGCGAACTACCAGCAGGTCGGCATCGACGGGGTCATCGTCCCCAACGTGTACCGCTTCGTGCTCGCAGCCGACGACCTCGAGCGCTTCGGCGGGTACATCGAGGCGCTGCAGCGCGAGCTCGCCGACGTGGTGACCCGCACCGCCCGCGACCACGGCTGGACCCTCAAGGGGCCGGTGCGCATCGAGTTCCGGGAGGGTGACCACGTCCGGGTCGGCACCTACGAGCTGCGTGGCAAGGTCGAGGCCCGTCAGCGCCAGGCGCCACCGCGGGCCGCGGCGCCAGGGCACGTCGCCGACGAGGGCGGGCGGGCAGCCGCTGCGCAGGACGATGGCGGACAGACCAAGGTGCTGCCGGTTCACACCCAGGCGCCGCCTGCGGTGCTGCACGTCCTCGGCGGCGGGGCCCCACCCAAGCGCCTGACGGGCGAGACGGTCCTCGGGCGCCTGCCGGAGTGCGACCTCACCCTCGCCGACAGCTCGGTGTCCCGCCGGCATGCCAAGGTCGCGCCGGTATCCGGCAGTTGGACGATCACCGACCTGGGGTCCACGAACGGTGTGAAGGTCAACGGTGAGCGCGCGACCAGCGCCACGCTTGCAGACGGCGATCGAGTGGAGCTCGGCAGCGTCAGGCTGGCGTTCTCGCTCGAAGAATGAGGGGGCTGGGATGCCACCGATCATCCTTGTGCTCCTCCAGGGGCTCTTCCTGCTCCTGCTGTACTTGTTCGTCGCCCGCGCGATCCGCGCCGTGATCCGCGACGTGCGTCTGAGCGCAGCACCGCCGCGCCGGCCCGCCGCACGGCCCGCCCCGGCCCGGGCGTCCCGTCCGGCCCCCAGCCCCACCGGCCCCCCGAGCCAGCGCAAGGTCCGGGGTGTGCCGCGTGAGCTCGTCGTCCACACCCCGCAGGGCAAGCCCCGTGTGGTCGCCCTGGACGGGCAGGAGATCCGCTTCGGGCGCTCGACGTCGTGCACCGTGCCGCTGGACGACTCGTACGTGAGCGAGCTGCACGCGCGCGTGTACCGTACCGACAGCGGCTGGGCCGTGGCCGACATGGGCTCCACCAACGGCACCTATCTGAACAAGGCGAAGGTGACTTCGCCCGTCCCCCTCCAGCCGGGCGACCAGCTCGGGATCGGAAAGACCGTCGTCGAGGTGCGCAAGTGACCCGAGGCCTGCGGGTATCCGTCCATTCGGCGTCCGATGTCGGGCGCGTCCGAGAGGGCAACGAGGACAGCTTCTACGCCGGCTCGACCGTGTTCGCGGTCGCTGACGGCATGGGTGGCCACCAGGCGGGAGAGGTCGCGTCCCGCACCGCTCTCGAACCGATCGCCGAGCTTGACGGACAGATGTTCGCAAGCCAGCAGGACGCCGACGAGTCCCTCGTCGAGGCGATCACCGAGGCGAACGTCGCGGTCGTGGCCGAAGGCGACGCCGACCCGGAGCTGGCCGGCATGGGCACCACCCTGACCGCGGCGATCCTGCGCGACGGGCGCGTCCACCTCGCCCATGTCGGGGACAGCCGCGCCTACCTGCTGCGTGACGGCGAGTCGATCACCCAGCTCACCACCGACCACACGCTCGTCGAGCAGCTCGTGCGTGACGGCCGCCTCTCGCGGGACGAGGCCGCCAACCACCCCCAGCGCAGCGTCGTCACACGCGCCATCGGCGTCGAGCGCCAGGTCCAGGTCGACAGCCTGCCCCCGATCGTCCTGCAGCCCGGCGACCAGATCCTGCTGTGCTCGGACGGGCTGACCGGCCCGGTTGACGACGCGGAGATCGCCCGCCTGCTGGAGAGGAGCGACGGCGACGCCGCCGTGCAGGCGCTCATCGATGCCGCGAACGACGCCGGCGGTCCGGACAACATCACCGTCGTGCTCCTGCGCGTGCGCGCGTCTCGCCCGGCCGCCGACAGCCCGGTCGAGCCCGTCGACGCCGGCCAGGCGACCGGGCCCCTGCCCCCGAGCGAGCAGCAGGCGGAGTCGGCGACCCGGCCTGAAGCGCCGGCGACCCAGATCCGCACCCGCACCGAGCTCGCCTCGGGCGACGACTGGGCGACCCGCATGGGCCACCTCGGTGACGAGCAGGGCGTCGACGCCAAGGGCCCCTCGATGCGGCGCCGGGAGAAGAGCCGGCGCGGGCCGAAGGTCGCAGCGGTCGTCCTGGGCGTCGTGCTGCTGCTCGGCGTGGTCGCCGGCGGCGGGTACGCTCTGCTGTCCCGCGCGTACTTCGTCGGCGACCTCGACGGAGAGGTCGCCATCTACAACGGCATCCCCCAGAACATCGCAGGCGTCCCCCTGCACTGGGTCCGCGAGGGGGGCTCGGGGGTGCGCACCGACGACCTGCCGCCCTTCCTCGCGGAGCGAGTCCGCGAGGGCGACGTCACCGCGGGCAGCCTCGTGGAGGCGCGGGAGATCATCGAGAGCTACCGCGAGCGCGTCGAGGACGCCGAGGCGGACGAGCCCGAGCCGGACCCCACCCCCGCCCCGGGTGACACCGGGGACGACGCCGAGGACGCCGACGAGGCCGCCCTACCATGACCGCTGTGTCGAGCTCCGGCGACGACACCGTTCGTGCCACCATCGCCAAGCAGCGCGCGAACACCGAGCTCGGGCTGCTGTTGCTCGCGGTCCTCATCACGCTGGTCGCCTACACCCTCGTCGGCCTGGCCGAGGAGGCGGCGCTGCCCGCCGGGCTGGCGGCGTACGGCGGCGTGCTCCTCGCCGTCGCCGGTGCGGCGCACGTCGTGTCGCGCCGCCGGGCTCCGGGCGGTGACCCGATCCTGCTGCCGCTCGCCTTCCTTTTGAACGGCCTCGGGCTGGTGATGATCCGCCGGTTCGACTTCGCCTTCGCGGCCCGCGGCACGGATACGACCCTCGCGCAACAGCAGACCGTCTGGACCGTCGTGGCAGTCGGCGCCTTCTGCCTCACCCTGCTCGTCATCCGCGACCACCGGGTGCTCGACCGCTACCGCTACGTCATCGGGTTCGCGGCGATCGTGCTGCTGCTCCTACCGCTGCTGCCGGTCATCGGGCGGGAGATCAACGGGGCACGGATCTGGCTGCGCTTCGCCGGGTTGAGCTTCCAGCCGGGCGAGCTCGCGAAGATCGGCCTGGCGGTGTTCTTCGCGAGCTACCTGGCGGAGAACCGCCAGCTGCTGTCGGTCGCCACGAACAAGCTCGGCCCGTTCATGGTGCCGCCAGCCCGGGCCTTCGGGCCGGTGGTCGTCGTGTGGCTGGCGAGCCTGTCGGTGCTCGTGCTGCAGAACGACCTCGGCCTGTCGCTGCTCCTGTTCGGCATGTTCGTGCTCCTGCTGTACACCGCGACGGGCAGGCCCGCCTACCTGTTGGGCTCCACGGCGCTGTTCGGGGCCGGCGCCTGGTTGGCCTATCAGCTGTTCAGCCACGTCCGCCCGCGCGTGGACATCTGGCTCGACCCGTTCGCCGACTTCGCCGGCGCGGGCTACCAGCTCGTGCAGTCGCTGTTCGCGCTCGGCACCGGTGGGTTGTTCGGCGTCGGCTGGGGTCAGGGGCGCCCCGACTTCATCCCCTTCGTGCACACGGACTTCATCTTCTCCGCCTTCGGCGAAGAGCTCGGGCTCGTGGGCACGACCGCGCTGCTGCTGTGCTACCTCCTCATCGTGGGCCGGGGCCTGCGCACGGCGCTGCGGGTCCGCGACGACTTCGGCACGCTGCTCGCCGCCTGCCTCGTCATCGTGTTCGCGCTGCAGACGTTCGTGATCCTCGGGGGCGTCACCCGGCTCATCCCCCTGTCCGGCATGACGCTGCCCTTCGTGAGCTACGGCGGCTCGTCGCTGCTCAGCAACTACATCCTGATCGCGCTGCTCGTGCGGATCTCCGCCGCCGAGCACACCACCGTCGCGGCGCGCGAGCCGATCCAGGCGGGTGATGCCGGATGACCCACCAGCTCAAGGTCGTGGGCGTGCTCCTGCTCGCCATGTTCCTCGCGCTGTTCGTGAACCTGAACTACTTGCAGGTGCTGCGCGCCGACGACCTCGCCAACGACAACCGCAACTCCCGTCAGCTCATCCGGGAGTACGAGATCCGTCGCGGCCTGATGCTCGCGGGCGACGACGCGACCGAGGTCGCCCGGGTGGAGCGCACGGACGGGACCCTGCGGTACCGGCGTCAGTACACCGACGGGCCGCTGTACGCGCACAGCACCGGCTACTTCTCGGTGGTGTTCGGCCGCAGCGAGCTCGAGTCCAGCTTCAACGACTACCTCATCGGCAGCGCTCCCGAGGCGTTCACGCGCAACCTGACGGATCTGCTCGCGGGCCGCGAGCGGACCGGCGACGACCTCGTGCTGACGTTGCAGCCGCAGGTGCAGCAGGCCGCCCGGGAGGCGCTCGGCGACCGGCGGGGCGCAGTCGTCGCGCTCGAGCCGCGCACCGGCGCGATCCTCGCCCTGTGGTCAGCGCCGTCCTACGACCCCAACCGCCTGTCGAGCCATGACCGCACCGAGATCAACACCTACTGGGACGAGCTGCAGGACGACCCGGCCCGCCCGCTCGTCAACCGCGTCGTGCGCGAGTGGTATCCGCCGGGGTCGACGTTCAAGCTCGTGGTCGCCGCCGCCGCGCTCGAGCAGGGGGTCGCCCCCGACCGGACCTACCCCGACCCGGTCGAGCTGGAGCTGCCGCAGACGACCGCGACGATCCGCAACTTCGGCCGCGGCACCTGCCACGGCGGCGCGCCGATCACCCTGGTCGAGGCGATGGTCGTCTCGTGCAACACCACGTTCGCGCAGATCGGCCTGGACCTGGGCGCGGCGGCCCTGGCCGAGCAGGCCGAGGCGTTCGGCTTCAACGATCAGATCATCGAGCAGCTGCCCAGCCCGCTCGACAGCCACTTCCCGGCCGAGCTGAACCCCCCGCAGACCGCCCAGGCCGCCATCGGGCAGTTCGACGTCCGCTCCACCCCGTTGCAGATGGCGCTGGTGTCGAGCGCGATCGCGAACAACGGCGTGCTGATGCGGCCGCATCTCGTCCGCGAGGTGCTCGACGACCGGGGAGAGCGCATCGCCCGCTTCGGTGCCGAGCCGTTCGCCCCGTCCGGACGGGGCGACGCCCAGGCGGTGAGCCAGGAGACCGCCCGCCACCTACGCGACATGATGGTGCGCGCCGTGGCCGCCGGGACCGGACGCGCGGCCGCGATCGACGGGGTTGACGTGGCCGGCAAGACCGGCACCGCCGAGGGCGGTGAGGGCCCGCCGACCGTGTGGTTCTCCGGCTTCGCCCCGGCCGGAAACCCGCGGGTCGCCGTCGCGGTGGTCCTCGAGGACGGCGGCGATGCGGGGGAGGGCGCGACGGGCGGAGCCGTCGCGGCACCGGTCGCCAGGGTGGTGCTGGAGGCCGCGCTCGCAGCCACCGACGGCGGCGCCGCGGCCGCAGGTTCGCTCGCCCACGACGCCCAGCAGCAGTACCGTCCGGTGGCGACGCCCCGGACGACGACGTCGAGGACGGCTTCCGGATGAGCGACGACACCACGCGCATGATGGGGGAGCAACCCCGACGGCTGCTCGCGGACCGCTACGAGCTGCGTGGCCCGCTCGGCCAGGGCGGCATGGCCGACGTCGAGCTCGCCTACGACACGCAGCTCGACCGGCTCGTGGCCGTGAAGATCCTCCACGCCCGCTACGCGTCCGACGACTCGTTCCTGGCCCGCTTCCGGCGGGAGGCCCAGCACGCGGCGCAGCTGAACCACTCGAACATCGTCGCGGTGTACGACACCGGCGAGCACGACGACCGGCCGTTCATCGTGATGGAGTATGTCTCAGGCCGGAGCCTGAAAGAGCTCCTCGACCGCGAGGAGCTGCTGCCTGAGCGCGCCGCCGAGATCGCCGGCGAGGCCGCGCTCGCGCTGCACTACGCCCACGAGCGCGGACTCGTCCACCGCGACATCAAGCCGGCGAACATCATGGTCAACGACGAGGGCCAGGTGAAGGTCGCCGACTTCGGGATTGCCCGCGCGGTCAACGCGGAGACCGTCACGCAGACCGCTGCGGTGTTCGGCACGGCCGCCTACATCGCGCCGGAACAGGCGCAGGGCGAGGAGGTCGACCGGCGCACCGACGTCTACGCGCTCGGCTGCGTGCTCTACGAGATGCTCACGGGCCGGCAGCCGTTCTACGCCGACAGCGCCGTCGCGCTCGCCTACAAGCACGTGTCGGCCGAGCCGACGCCCCCGAGCCACTACAACGTCGACGTGCCGCCCGAGCTCGAGTCGGTGGTGCTGCGGATGATGGCGAAGCATCCCGCCGACCGCTACGAGACCGCGCGGGAGGTCCACGCGGACCTGCAGCGTGCGCTCGCCGGTCAGCCGGTCGCGGCACCCCGGTACTACAGCTATGAGCAGACCGAGGCGCTCGGGCGGACCGCGGTCGCCGCCCCGGTGGGCGCACCGCCGGCGGACTACTACGACGAGGACGAGTACTACGACGACTACGAGGACGAGCGCCGGCCGACGGGGATGTACGTCCTGCTCGCGCTGTTGCTCCTCGCGGTCCTCGTCGTAGGCGGCTTCCTGCTCGCCAACCTCCTCGCCGGTGAGGAGCCGGTGGAGACCGCCCTGATCCCGAACGTCATCGGCGAGGCGCTCGGTGAGGCCCAGCGCCAGCTCGTCGATGCCGGCTTCGTCGTCGAGGTCGGCGACTCCGTGCCGAGCGACGAGGTGCCGCCCAACCACGTCGTCGCGACCGACCCCGAGGTCGGCACCGAGCACGAGCTCGGCGGCACGGTTGTGCTCACGCTGTCGGAGGGGCCCCCGCTCGTGTCCGTGCCCGACGTCACCGGCATGGACGAGGACGAGGCGCGAGACGAGATCGTCGCAGCCGGGCTGGGCATCGGGGAGCGGCGCAGCGAGCCGAGCGACGAGTACGACGAGGGCGTCGTCATCCGCACGAACCCGCCCGCGGGCAACGAGGTGGAGGAGGGCAGCTCGGTCGATCTGATCGTCTCGAGTGGTCCACCCGACCTGACCGTCCCGAGCGTCGTCAACTTCACCGAGGAGCGTGCGATCGCCCACCTCGAGGAGTTCTGCGGCGACCCGCCGTGCCTGGCCGTGCAGGTCAGCCGTGAGTTCAGCGACGACATCGCGGAGGAGCGGGTGATCCGCCAGGACCCGGTCGAGGGCACGGAAGTGGCGCCGGGCTCGACGGTGACCATCGTCGTCTCGCGCGGTCCGGAGGAGGAACCCGAGCCCGAGCCCACCCCGGAGCCGGAGCCCGAGCCCGAACCCACCCCCGAGCCGACGCCCACGCCGGACGAGGACGAGGACTGATTCCTCTAGCTGGCGGAGAGCGCGAGGCTCATCCGGCCGGCGCGCTGATCTCCCTCGTGGTCAGCGCCCCCAGGAAGTTCGCGAGCAGCTCCATGCCGACCCGCGTGAGGATCGACTCCGGGTGGAACTGGACGCCCTCCACCGGGAGGCTGCGGTGGCGCAGGCCCATGATGAGCCCGCCCTCGAGGCCCGCGGTCGTGGAAGCGGTCACGGCCAGCGCCGGCGGCACCGACGCGGGGTCGACGGCCAGGGAGTGGTAGCGGGTGGCGTCGAAGGGGTTCGGCAGGCCCGCGAACACACCTGCGCCGTCGTGGTGGATCGCGCTGGCCTTGCCGTGCACGAGCTCGTCGGCGCGCACGATCCGCCCGCCGAAGACCTCGGCGATGCACTGGTGTCCCAGGCACACGCCCAGGACGGGGATGCGCCCTGCGAACCGGGCGACGACGTCGTTGGACAGGCCGGCGTCTGCGGGGCTGCCCGGCCCCGGCGAGATGACGATGCCGTCCGGAGCGTGCGCGGCGAGCTCGTCGAGCGTGAACGCGTCGTGGCGGGCGACGGTCACCTCGGCGCCGAGCTCACCGAACCCCTGCGCGAGGTTGTAGGTGAAGCTGTCGTAGTTGTCGACGAGGAAGATGCGCGGCCCCGGCATGGCCCGATCGTAGCCGACCGGCACCGGGGCAGCGCCGCAGCGGGCGGTTCAGGCGCGGCGCATCAACCCGAGCACGACGCTCACGATCAGCAGGATGAGGGCCACCCAGAGCAGAAACTGGAGCGCTTCGACGGCGAGGCTGACTCCGCCGAGGATCAGCGCGATGACGACGATGGCGATGACGATTCCCATGTGGGCTCCCTTGCGCGGTGGCTGGTAGACGCCATGGTTCCCCGCGCGCAGGGCCGTAACCCACCGAGAAGCTGCCTGTGCGCTGCGTGCACGTGCGACGCCAAGCCGCGCATGGTGCAATGCGCTGGCGGCGCCCAGTGTCAAAGCGCCGGACCGGAGCGTGCATGCCGACAACCATCGGATCCACCGTGGTGCTCTACCGCACCGAAGCCGCGGCGCCCCTGCTCACCACGCTCGCGAGCGCAGCCGTGCACTCCGGCGCGCTGCACGCCCACGGGCCGGCCCTGCACGGCCCTCGCGGGGTGGAGATCGCCGACACGATCACCGAGGTCGCGGCGAGCCGGTCCGTGGAGGCGATGGTCTGGGACGGCGACGCGCCCGACGACCGCGGCGGGGTGGTGCGGCTCGTGCGGGAGGCCGTGGCGAGCCTGCTCGTCGTGGAGTGGCAGCCGCGGATGGTCGACGGTCACCTCGATCTTGCCCGCCAGCTGCTCGACCAGCCGCCGTGCGACGTGCTCATGGTCCGTCCTGGCGGCCTCGCCCGCCTGAGCTCGATCGCGGTCGCGATCGGCCCCGGACCGAACGCTCCGCTCGTGGCGGGCTTCGTGCGCCGCTGGGCCGAAGCCTTCGAGGTGCCCGCGGTCGTCCTGCGGGGGGTCGAGCGCGAGGAGGAGGTCGCCGACGCGGAGGCCCTGTGCGCGCAGCTCGCACCCGACCTGCCGACCGAGATCGTCGTCGGCCGGGACCTCGTGAACCTGCTCGTGGGCGCCGCGCACAAGGCGGGGTTCCTCGCGCTGGGTGCCACCGAGGGCTTCCCGCTCGATCGGCTGGGGGTCCGCACGGTCGGCACTCGCCTCGCCCAGCGGGCGGATGCGACGATCGTGGTGGGCCGACGCGCGACCGCCTGAACCCGGGTGCCCGGCTCCACCCTCATGGCGTCAGGCGTCGCGGCCGGTGGGCTCCCCTGCGACCAGCACGCGGCGCGACACCTTGCCGACCGCGGTCTGGGGCAGCGCGTCGCGGAAGTCGAAGGCGGTGGGGACCTTGTACGCGGCGAGCTGAGACCGGCAGTGCGCCGCGATCTCCTCGCTCGTCGCGGACTCGTGCTCACGTAGGACGATGAACGCCTTCACCGTCTCGCCCCGGTAGGGGTCGGGGATCCCCGCGACAACGGCCTGCTCGACCTTCGGGTGGCGGTAGAGGACCTCCTCGACCTCGCGCGGGTAGATGGTGCAGCCCCCGGCGACGATGAGGTCCTGCTTGCGATCCACGATGGCGAAGTAGCCCTCGTCGTCCATCCGTGCGACGTCGCCGGTGAGCAGCCAGCCGTCGCGCAGCACCTGCTCGGTCTCCTCCGGCTGGTTCCAGTAGCCCTTCATGACCTGGGGCCCGTGGATGGCGAGCTCGCCGGGTTCGCCCGCCGCGGCGGGGCGCAGCGGGTCCTCGAGATCGCGCAGGCTGCAGTACGTGTCGGTGACCGGCAACCCGATCGAGCCCTTCTTCGCCTTGCCGTAGATCGGGTTGGCGTGCGTGAGCGGGCTCGTCTCGGTGAGGCCGTAGCCCTCGCGCAGCTTGCCGCCGGTCAGTTCCTCGAACCGAGCTGCCACCTCGACCGGCAGGGGCGCGGCGCCCGACAGGCACGCGCGTATCGACGACAGGTCGTGCTTGGCCACGCTCGGGGCGTTGTTCAGCGCCACGTAGAGCGTGGGCACGCCGGGGAACAGCGTCGGCTTCTGCTTGTCGATCGCCTTCAGCACCAGCTCACGGTCGAAGCGCGGCAGCAGGGTGAGCGTGGCCGCGGCGAGCACGCCGAGGGTCAGGCAGGTCGTGAGCCCGTAGGCGTGGAAGAAGGGCATCACGCACAGCACGTTCTCGCGACCCGCCTGGATGTCGGGCATCCAGAGCCGGCCCTGGAAGGCGTTGGCGACCAGGTTGAAGTGGGTGAGCATCACGCCCTTGCTCACCCCTGTCGTGCCGCCGGTGTACAGCAGCAGCGCGACGTCCTCGCGCGGGTCGACCTCGGCCTGCGCGACCATGGGGGCGTGGCGCGCGATGAGGTCGACGAAGCGCAGCACCCCTTCGCTGTCGGGGATCTTGTAGTGGGTGCCGTCACGCTTGCCCTTCAGCGGGAACAGCAGGTTCTTGGGGAACGGCAGCGCGTCGTGCACGCCGGTCGCGATGATGTGCTTGACGGTGCGCAGCCGGCCTTTCAGCTTGGCGAGCCGCTGGTAGACCGGGTCGAGGCACACGACGACCTTGCAGCCGGCGTCGTTCAGCTGGTGCTCGAGCTCGGCTTCGGAGTGCATTGGGTTGCACTCGGCGACGACCGCGCCGATGCGCAGCGCGCCGAACAGCGCGACGACGTGCTGGGGGCAGTTGGGCAGGATGAGCCCGACGCGGTCTCCCTTGGCCACACCGAGGCTCCGCAGTGCGCTGGCGAACCGGTCGACCTGGTCGATGAGCTCGCGGTAGGTGAGCTCGTAGCCGAGGAAGTGCACCGCCGTGATCTCAGGGAAGTCCTGGGCGGCGTCGTCGAGCAGGCGGGTCAGTGGGACGAGCGGGTACTCGTAGGCCTGAGGCACCCCGGGGGGGTAGCTGAGCAGCCACGGGCGTTCGACGCCGGTGGGGTCCGGCAACCCCGCGGGGCTGGGCGTCGTCGGCTGGGCCTGCTCATCGGTGCGTGGCTCGTCCGCCACCGGCAGCTCCACGGGTCGGGTGCGTCCATCGTGCGAGTGCGCGCTTACCCACCAGCGCAAGGCGTGACTCGACCGGGCGCGCGTCGCAGCACGCGCATTGTCCTACAGCCCTCAGCCCCCGTCCAACCTCGGGCTGCGGCTGGAGCT
>SKPY01000120.1 GCA_007119305.1 Nitriliruptorales bacterium | reverse complement strand
TTCCAGGAGACGTTCCTGTTCGACACCACCATCCGGGAGAACATCCGCATGGGTCGGCTGGATGCCACCGACGAGCAGGTCGAGCAGGCAGCCCGCACCGCGGAGGCCCACGACTTCATCATGCAGTTGCCCGCCGGCTACGACACGCCTGTCGGTGAGCGCGGCGGACGCCTGTCAGGGGGACAGCGGCAGCGGCTCGCCATCGCCCGGGCGCTGCTGCGGGATCCCGCGGTGCTGGTCCTGGATGAGGCGACCTCTGCGCTGGATCCCCGCACCGAGCGGGCGATCAGCACCACCCTGCGTGAGGTCGCACGAGGCCGGACCACCGTTGCGGTCACCCACCGGCTCACGTCCTGTGTGGACTACGACCGCATCTTCGTGCTCAAGGACGGCCGGCTGGTGGAGCAGGGCGACCACGAGGAGCTGCTGGCGCGCAGCGGCGTCTACGCTGAGCTGTGGGCGGAGCAGACTGGCGTGGAGGTGGCCCCTTCCGAGCCGGTCGACGTCGACGCCGCCCTGCGCGCCATCCCGGTGTTCGCCCAGCTCACGTCCGACGAGCTCGAGACCGTGGCGGCCCGCCTGCGTCCGCGGGAGCTCGCCCCCGGCGAGCAGCTCACCGAGGAGGCAGGCCGGCTCGCGCTGGTGCGCTCGGGGCGCGCCCGCATCCTCACGGTCGGCATCGACGGGACCCCACGTCCCACCGCGATGCTCGAGCCGGGCGGCTACTTCGGCCTGTCGGCGCTGTACGGTCACGAGCACGACGCGGCGCTGGAGGCCGTCGACCGCGTGGAGCTGCTGCTGCTCGACCGCGACGCCATCGGCGCGATCGCCGAGGACGTGCCCAGCGTCGACGCCGCCCTCAGCGGCGCGCCGCGTGCCACGGCCGGTCCTGCCGGCGGCCACCGGCTGTCACGGGCCACGTTCAGGCCGTCGCACTCCTCCCAGGCGGTCAGCGGCGCAGTCCCCGACGTCGAGGACATCCGCCGATCCTCCGGGGCGCTTCCGGCGGTGCGCTGAGCCGCCCGCCCTACGGTGGAAGCGGTCGGTGGGGGCCAGCCCTCGCCGTCCGGTCTGACGCCCGCCCCGCGGCCGCGCCGGCGGGCGCGTGGACCCCGGGGTGGTGGAGTCACCGCGTGCCAGCGGCACGCAGACGCAACGCGTCGCCCACGGGCCGATAGCCCACCCGGGTGTAGGCTCCGTCGGAGGCGGGGCCGGCCAAGTCGAGGAACAGGCAGGCGGAGCGCTTGCCGGCGGCGAGGATCTCTGCGGCGACCGCCGCGGTCAGCGCGCCGGCGATGCCGCGGCGACGCTGCCCGGGCTCGGTATAGACGGAGCTCACGGTCATGGTTCCCGGTGTGGGCTGGCTCGTGTTGGCCATCGCCACCGGTCGGCCCGCCGCCTCCCACACGTACAGCCTGCCGTCGGGGCGCGGGCCGACCGCGCGGTCGGCGAACGCGGCGCCATCGCCTTTGCCGTCCGAGCCCGCCTCGGCCGCGAACGCGTCGCCGAACGCGGTGAGGTACTCGCGGTCCGCGCTGGTGGCAGGCCGCATCGCACCCGGAACGTCCGCGGGGGGCTCCGGGCGGTCGCAGGCATACACGCGGTGGGCGCCGACGGTGCGCAGCCGCTCGCCGGTGCGGTCCTGCCAGCGATCGGCGAACCAGACGACGGCGGCCGCCGGGCCAAGCACCGCCGTCGGCGGATCCCGCTGCTCGGTGGCGTGGTCAGCAAGGGCGCTCAGGGCCGCCGGCGGCCCGGTCGACAGCACGAGCTGCTCCGTTCGCAGGCCTAGCGCGGCCGCGACCGGCTGCGCTCCGTCGAAGGCGGCTACGAGGTCGCAGGCGGCCGTCTCGGACGGCGGCTCGTGACGCAGGCTCTCGACGAGGCCGAGCAATGCGACGTGCTCCCGCTCCCGTCGCAGCAGGAACGGGCCGCACGCAGCAGTGAAGGCATCGACGTGGTCGAACTCACCCACCCGCACCGGCCAGCTCCTCCCAGGCGCGCGGTTGGCCCCGCAAGGGCGGCCAAGCGGGCCGGCATGTCGCCCACCGGTGACGGCGACGGCCCACGCCGGTCCGCCTGGGGGCCCTGCCGGGCGTGCCGATCACGCCCGGCAGGGACGTTGCGGCAGGCGACGGATCAGCCCGCCTTCGTCGCACAGCAGTTCGTGATGCTGAGCGTGCTCGATACGGCCTCGCCCGTTGAGGAGGCTTCGACGCTCCTTGCTTGCAGGTCGAGCACGAAGTCCATGCGGTCCACCTCCTTCCTCCCATATCGGCCCCTTCAGGGATCGGTGCGCTCAGCCGCCGAGGAACGGCAGGACGCCTTCTTGGTCGGCTCGTGCGGCGTGCAGGGCGAGTAGGATGCCGGCAGATCCGGTGGCGAGATCCATGGACAGTCGGAACAGGTAGGCGCCGGGAAACGCTGCCTGGCCGGCGTACGGCAGCACGTGCCAGGCGAGCCGCCGGATGTGGCGCTGCACGATGGCCTCCCGGTCGTGGACGCCGTCGCTCGACAGGTAGGCGATGAGGCCCGCGCGGCCTCGGAACAACCCCGGCTCCACCATGAACTCCGCTTGGCAGCCCTTCGCGATCTGAGCCTGCCTGAGCGCGAGCTCCTCGTCGTGGCGATGGCGCAGGTAGCGGTTCAGCACCATGCCGATCCCGGCGCTGCCCTCGCCCAGGTAGACGTTGATCCGCGCGTCGGCGTGCACCTGCAGCGTGCCGTCGGGCGTGACCCTGCAGTGCGCCAGATCCCGCTGCAGCGCGTGCTCCGCCCAGTCGAGGAACGCACCGTCGCCGGTTTCCTCGTAGAGCGTGATGAACAGCAGCGCAACCCCCGAGAAGCCGTGTAGCAACCCCACGCGGGCTGGCGGGTCGAACGCTCCTGAGCCCGGCCCTGCAGCCTCCTCCTTGACCGTTCGGAGCAGCTCCTCGCCGCAGCGCAACGCCTTGTGGCGGAGCGACTCGTCGCCGGTCTCGCGCGCGAAGCGCAGGGTGTTGAGGGCGATGCCGGCCTGCCCTCCGAACAGGTCGACGTTGCGGAGGTCGTCACCCATC
>SKPY01000072.1 GCA_007119305.1 Nitriliruptorales bacterium | reverse complement strand
TGGCCGCCCTCGCCGCCGACCCCGACACGGGCGAGGACAGCGGTCGCACGCTCGCGCGGGAGATCCTCGCCAACCACGGCATCGACGCGGCGGCGGTGGCCGGGATCGACGTCGTCGTGGCCCGCGCGCCGGACGGTCGCCCCGCCCGCAGCGGCGACGCGACCGCCGTCGTGCAGGTGATCGTACCGGTGACGGTGACGCCGCTGGCCGGCCCGATCGGAGGGTTCACCTGGACCGCACGCCACCAGGAGCCGCTCGACGCCTACCGCAGTCTTGCGCCGTGAGCGGTGCCACCGCCGGCGCGCCAGCCGCGCTCCAGTCCCGCTCCGTCTGCCGTGCCACCGCCGGCGCGCCAGCCGCGCTCCAGCCCCGCTCCGAGGACGCCGGCAGCGTCACCCTGTGGCTGCTGGGCCTGTGCCTCATGCTGCTGGTCGCCGGGGGCTTGTCGCTTGACCTGTGGCGCGGCTTCAGCGAGCGGCGCGCGCTCGCCCACCTCGCCGACGCCGCAGCGGTGGCCGGCGCGTCCGCGATCGACACCGGGCATTTCCGCACCCACGGCGACGTGGTGCTGGATCCGGGGGCGGCCGAGGCGCTGGCGCGCGCCCACGCAGCGCGCGCCGAGCCCCCCATGGCGCTGCGCTCGCTGACGGTGACGGCCGACACCACCACGGTCACCGTCACCGCCGCCGGCGAGGTGCCGCGCACGCTCCTCGGACTGGTGGCCCCTGGCAGCTGGCAGGTCGTCGTCCAGGCGACCGCGCAACCGTGGGCCGCAGCCCGTGACCCATGACCGCACTGGGACCGAAACCCGTGACCCGTGTCCGCAACCGGGCGGAGCCGGTGACCCAAGACCGCCGTCGCTCCTAGTCGCCCACCCGGCACGTCCCGCGCTGCCCGGGACCTTCGGTCCGCCATGTAAGGCCGTTGCGCCGGTGTCCGGCAGTGCCGGCACCGGCAGGGTAGGGGCTGCAGCAGATGAGGGAGCGAGTGATGGAACGCATCGTGGTCGGGGTGGACGGCTCACCCGAGTCGAAGCAGGCGCTGGCGTGGGCCGTCGAGGAGGCCCGCGCGCACGATGCGACGCTCGAGGTCGTCTACGCGTACGGGCCCCCTGAGGACTACAACCCCTACGCGCAGAGCTACATCGGCACGACCGCGACCACCATCGAGCGTCTCGCCGCCGACGAGCGGCGGTGGCGCGACCAGCGGCGCGCGCAGGCGCAAGAACGCGCCGAGCAGGTGCTGCAGGGAGTCATCAACGACGTGCCGGGGACCGAGGACGTGCGGGTGAAGCCGCTCGTCATCGCGGAAACCCGGCCACCCCGCGCGCTCATCGAGCACGCACGCGGCGCCGATCTTCTCGTGATCGGCTCACGGGGCCGCGGCGGGTTCGCGGGGCTCGTGCTCGGGTCTGTTTCGCAACAGTGCGCCCAGCACGCGTCCTGCCCGGTTGTGATCGTCCGCCCAACCGGTTGAGTGCGCCGGCGGCCGGGCGGGCATACGTCTCCCCCCGCCCGGCCGCCACCGACGTCCCGCACTGCGATCGCCGACGCGGCGGCGGTGTGTCCGGCCGGCGTGGCGGCGCGGGATCAGTCCGCCCGGTCGGTGACGGCGAAGTCCACGCGTGCGACCTCGCGTCCGTCGACTTCGAAGACGACCTGGTAGCCGTCGTCGGCGTACTCGAACAGCTGGTCGTCGACCTCGTCCTCGAGGTCGGCCTGCCCGGCCACGACCTCGCGCGACGACGGGTCGCGCACCGTGCGCCCGTGGGGGTCCACGATGCGCCAGGTCTCGGTGAACGCGTCGAAGTCGTCCCAGGCCCGCAGCACCGTGAACGGCGCCGCGTCGGCCGGGGGCGCGCCGGTGAGCTGCACGTGGTTGGGCAGGCTCGGACGCACACCACCGCCCCGGCGCTGATGCTCCTCACGGTCGATCACCTTCGCGTACCGCAGCGTGGCTCCCATCCGTCCTCCTCGCAGCCGTTCCTTCACCGGCAGGTGCTGCCCGCCGACATGATGATTGACACATCCCGAGGCCACGCGCGCACCCCCGCGCTCGCAAGGTACGGTCGAAGGAGCACGCTGGAGGCAAGGAGGACACCAGCCCGTGCAGAAGCGGGACGTCCCCACCGGGCGCGGACGCGCGTGGACGGTCGGGCTCACCGCGATGATCATCGCGGCGGCGACGCTGTCACCGCTGGCGCTCCCGCAGCCGGTCCGTCCGGGGCCCCCGGACGTCGGTCTGCTCGTCGAGCAGGCCGAGGCCCGTGCGCGCAACGATCTGTTCTCCGGGCGCCCCACGTACGTGCCGGAACCCGACGGCCCCCTCACCGCGGCGAGCCCCCCGGCAGCGCTCATCCATCGCGCGCTCGTGTCGAAGACCGCGGTCTGGCAGGGGCAGCAGCTGCCGTTCCTCGTGCCCGACAGCGCCCTGCCGTTCCGCTACCACGTCGACCGCCGCCTCGCGGAGCGGTACGGGCTCGAGGAGGTCATCGCGGCGGTCGGGCAGTGGGACGGCATCCCCGGGTCGCGCTGGGCAACCGAGTTCGTGAGCGTCGTCGAGCATCCCGAGCACCGTCCGCGCCCTGACGGGACGTCGGTGGTGTACCTGCGGCAGTCGTGCCCGCCGGGCTACCTCGGGGGGGCGTTCTGGAACGCCGCCCCGGCGCGTGCCCACGTCGAGCAGCGCTACGGCAACGAGGCCCTGTTCAGCCCGCAGGTCGACATCGCGATCTGTCCCGACGTCGCCCCCGAGCGCCTGCCCGGGGTCATGGCGCACGAGGTCGGCCACGCGATGGGCATGGCGCACCTGTGCGAACCCGGCGAGATCTGCTGGCGGCCCGAGATGGCCGACGACGAGCACCGCTGCCGGGCGATGTACTACCGCTTCGGGCCCTGCCGGGACGGCATCGCCGCAGCCGACAAGGACGCCGCGCGCCATCTCTACCCGACGCTGCCACGCCTGTACGGCCCGGGTCACGCCGCCACCGCGGCCCGCGCCTCCTACGCGACGACCTGGACCCACCGGGCCGACGACGTGATCGTCGCCCGCAGCGACCGGGGGGTGCTCGCGCCGCTCCTGGCGGCGGCGCTCGCGGGGGCCACAGACGCACCGCTGCTGCTGTCACGCCTGCCCGACAACGCGTGCCTCGAGGAGCCTGCTGCCGACGAGCTCGCACGGGCGGCGACGAACCCGGGCAGGGTGACGCTCGTGGGTCACTGGCCGGAGCGCTGCAGCAGCGACCTGTCAGGCTGGGACCTGCGCGTTGAACACATGCACGATCCCCCCGAAGACGTGACCTACACGGTGCACGGGCCTGCCGTGCGGCTCAGCACGGAGATCGCCACACGGATCGCGGAGGAGCGGCGCGCCGAGACCGGTGTGGGACCGGAGCGCGCCTTCCTGATCTCCACCGATGAGCATCCGGACATGGCTCGGGCGGCTGCGGCCGTGGCCGCCGCAGCGGGGCGCCGGGGAGTCCCGCTGCTCGTCACCGACCCGCAGTTCCTGTCGGCGCCGGTGGACCGGTGGCTCGCCGAGCACCCGACCGTGGGCGAGGTCACGGTCGTCGGGCGTCCCGGAGCGCTGGACGACGCCGTGCTCGACCGGCTGTGGGCCCAGGGCATCGTCCCCGAGCTGGCCGTCGTCACCGACCCTGTCACGTTCGCCGTGAACTTCGCGACCCGACAGTGGCCGCTCCAGCTCGGCACCCGCTTCGAGGAGCCGGTCGTGATCGGACCCCTCGGCTCGGTCGGCGCGGCCGTCGTCGCCGCCAGCGTCGCCGGGCGGGTCGAGGCGCCGCTGCTGTTGGCCGGTGTCGGAGGCGACCACCCTGTCGAGCAGTGGCTCATGCGCCGGCGACCGGTCGGCGGCTTCCTGGTCGCAGACCCCGACCAGGTGCCCTACGAGGTGCAGTGGACCTACGGCACCCACGTGCAGCCCGGCGACGCGACCCCGTCGCTTGCCACCCGCGACCGCGACGGGCTGTTCGGCGCGGCCGGCATGTCGGGGACAGCACCCGAGCCCGGCACTGCGGGCGTGGAGCGCACCCGTCCTACCGGCCAAGGGTGAACCCGGGCTGCTGGCCCTGTCGGCGATGGCCTGCGAAGTGGACGACTTCGAGGGCGATCCGCTCGAGGACGACCCCATGCTCGATGAGGGCGGGGTCGACGACGGCCTCGTGCCGGCGGACGTACCATGACGGCGGAGCGGGCGTCGGACCTGCGGGAGGATCATGTGAGCTGGCTCGTGCCGGCGGCGGTGGCGCTCGCCCTCGCCGTGTGGCTGATCGCCACGTACAACCGGCTGGTGGGACTGCGCAACCGGGTGCGTGAGGCCTGGTCCGGCATCGACGTCCAGCTCACCCGCCGCGCCGAGCTCGTGCCCAACCTGGTCGACACCGTTGAGGCCTACCGGATCCACGAACGCGCCACGCTGGAGGCCGTGACCGCGGCGCGGTCCCGGATCGTGCAGGCACCCGGGCCGGCAGAGGCCGGGCGCGCCGACGACGCGCTGGAGGGCGCGCTCCAGCGCCTGTTCGCCGTCGCCGAGGCCTACCCTGACCTCAAGGCGAGCGCCAGCTTCCTCGCCCTGCAAGCAGAGCTGACGACCCTGGAGGAGGACATCTCGTTCGCCCGGCGCTACTACAACGCCGTCGTGAAGCAGCTCAACACCGCCGTGCAGCGCATCCCCACGGTGCTCGTCGCCGGCCCGCTCGGGTTTGCAGCCGCCGAGTACTTCAAAGCCGAGGCCGACGCCCGCGTTGCTCCGCGCACGGAGTTCGGACGGTGAGGCGCCTGCCCGCCACCGGCGTGCTCGTGCTCGCCGCCGCGGTGCTGCTGGCCGGATGGTCGTCAGCCTGGGCACAAGGCGCCGTGGAGCAGGGGTGGGTGATCGAGCGCTTCGACGCCACGATCGCCGTTGAGGCCGACGGGACGCTGCGGGTCACCGAGCAGATCGACGTCGACTTCCGCACCGTCGAGCGCCGGGGCATCTTCCGCAACCTCCCGGTCCGCTACGAGCTGTCGGGTTACGAGCTCGCCTACGAGCTGCCCGAGGGTCTCGAGCCGCACGACGTCTATCGGGTGCTCGACCTCGACGACCTCCACGTGTCGAGCACGGCGCCCGATGACATGAAGGTCACGTCTCCCGGCATCGGCGAGCACGACCTCGTGCTGCGCATCGGCGACGAGGACATCTTCGTCACCGGCCGGCAGTCGTACGTCATCGGCTACACCGTGCGCGGCGCGCTGAACAGCTTCGCTGACGTCGACGAGCTGCGCTGGAACGTCACCGGGGACGGCTGGCCGGTGCCGATCGGCGCCGCGAGCGCGACGGTGCGCGGGCCTGGCATCGTCCAGGCGGCCTGCGCGGAGGGCCGCGGCGGCGTAGGCGAGCCGTGTGCGCGCGCGGACCACGACGGGGCGCAGGCCAGCTTCGCCAGCAACCCGCTGGCACCCGGCGCGGGCCTCACGGTGGCGGTCGGCTTCGAACCCGGCGCGGTCGAGGTCGCCCCGCCTGTCCTGCGTCCGAAGTGGCGGCTGTCGCGTGCCCTGCACGGCAGCCCGTTCACGCTGCCGCTCGCCGGGCTCACCGCGCTGCTCGGCTTCGGGGGCGTGGGGCTGCTCGCCTACCGCCAGGGGCGTGACCGGGTGGCGCGCGGCGGTGAGACGGTCGACGGGCACCTCGACGACACTGACGTGGTCCGCCGGCCGCTGCTGCGGCGGCGCCCGGTGCCGGTCGAGTACCGCCCTCCGGACGGCCTCCGGCCGGGCCAGCTCGGCGTGCTCCTCGACGAGCGCGTCAACCCGGTGGACGTCTCGGCGACGGTCGTCGACCTCGCGGTGCGCGGTCACCTGCGCATCGAGGAGGAGACCACGAGGGGGCTGTTCCGCAGCCGCACCGACTGGCGCCTGCAGCGACTCGACAGCCCCGACGACGAGCTGCTCGGCTATGAGCGCGCCCTTGCCTTCGGGCTGTTCGCAGGCCGGCGCGAGGTCATGCTGTCCGACCTGGCCGGGGCGTTCGCCGAGGACTACGCGGCCGTGGAGAGCGCGCTCTACGCCGACGCGGTCAAGCGCAAGTGGTTCGCCAGCCGGCCTGACAAGGTCCGCTCGCGGTGGCTGCTCGTCGGCCTGCTCGCGCTCGTCGCAAGCGTGGGCCTGTTCGCCGCCGCGGTGGCGTTCACGACGTTCGCGCTGGCGCTGCTCCCGCTCGTGGGGGCGAGCGTCGCGCTGGCGGTCGCCCACCGCTGGATGCCGCACCGCACGCCGAAGGGCACCGCACTGCTCAAGCGCACCCTCGGGTTCCGCGAGTTCATCCGCACGGCGGAGGCCGACCGCATGCGGTTCGCCGAGGACGAGCACCTCTTCGAGCGCTACCTGCCGTACGCCGTGGTGTTCGGCGCGGTCGACCGGTGGGCCGCCACGTTCGCGCAGCTGGGGACCACCGCCGCCGTCGGCGCCACGGGCATGACGGCCTGGTACGTCGGCAGCGACCCCTCCCTGGGGCTCGCGGGCCTGTCGGGCGGGCTCAACGACTTCGCGCACCAGATCACCTCCTCCCTGCCTGTCGCCCCGGCGAGGTCGCTGTCCGGTGGCGGCGGTGGTGGCGGTGGCGGCTTCGGCGGGAGCGGGGGCGGCTTCGGCGGTGGTGGGGGCGGCAGCTGGTAGCCGTCAGTCGGCGCGCGGGTCGTCGGCGGGCTCGAACTCGAGCGCCGCGGAGTTCATGCAGTAGCGCTGCCCCGTCGGTGCCGGCCCGTCATCGAACAGGTGCCCGAGGTGACCGCCGCACACCGCGCAGACGACCTCGGTGCGGACCATCCCGTGGCTGGTGTCCTCACGCAGGGCGACCGTGTCGGGGTCGAGGGCGTCGTAGAAGCTCGGCCAGCCGGTGCCCGAGTCGTACTTCTCGGCGCTCGCGAACAGCGCCGTGCCGCAGCCGGCACAGCGGTAGACGCCGGCGTCCTTGCGGTCCCAGTAGGCGCCCGTGAACGCCGGCTCGGTGCCGCCCTCGCGCAGCACCGCGTACTGGGACGCCGTCAGCCGCTGCCGCCACTCCTGCTCGCTCAGCTCCATCGGTTCGCGCTCGGCCATCGGGTGCTCCTCGTCGTCTGGGGTCGACCACCCAGTCTGCCGCGGCGTGATGCGACGGGACGCGACGGGGTAGGGTCAGACCGATCGGCGATCGGGAGCTGTTATGAGCTACATCGTGACCGGAGGGACCGGCTTCATCGGGCGTTTCCTCGTCGAGCGTCTCCTCGAGCGCGACGGCGACATCCACCTGCTCGTCCGCGAGGTCTCGCTCGACAAGCTCGAACGCCTCATGGATCGCTGGGGGCCGGCGTCGCGCGAGCGGGTGCACCCGCTCGTCGGCGACCTGTCCACGCCGCGGCTCGGGGTGGACCCCGCGCAGGTGACCGCGCTCGACGGGACGGTCGATCACGTCTTCCACCTCGCGGCCATGTACGAGCTCGAGTCGGATCCGGCTGCCCAAAGCAAGGTGAACGTCCAGGGCACCCGTCACGCCCTCCAGCTGGCTGACGCCGTCGGTGCGGGCTGCGTCCATCACGTGTCGTCGATCGCCGCCGCCGGCCGCTACCCGGGACGCTTCCGCGAGGACATGTTCGAGGAGGCGACCGGCCTCGACCACGCGTACTTCCGCACCAAGCACGCCTCGGAGCAGGTCGTGCGCACCGAGTACGACCGGCCCTGGCGGATCTACCGGCCCGGCATCGTCGTGGGCCACTCGCAGACCGGCGAGATGGACAAGATCGACGGGCCCTACCACTTCTTCCCGGCGCTCAAGCGCCTCGCGCTGCTGCCCCGCCAGCTCCCGCTGCTCGGCATCGAGGCGGACCGCGTCTACCTCGTCCCGGTGGACTACGTCGCCGCGGCCCTGGACCACATCGGCCACGCGGGAGGCTGGGACGGCAAGACGTTCCACCTCGTGGAGCCGAAACCCCCGAAGTCGGGGGAGGTCATCAACGCGTTCTGCCGCGCGGCGGGCGCCCCGCAGTTCCCGATCCGCCTCGACGCGCGGGCCTCGCGGCTCGTGCCCCGTCCACTGCGCACGGTGGTCACGGCGCTGCCGCCGGTCCACCGCGTGCTGAACACCGTGCGCCACGGCCTCGGCATCCCGAAGCAGACGCTCGCGTACGTGTTCAACCCCACGCGCTTCGACACGACGAACGCCCAGACCGCGCTGGCGGGCTCCGGCATCACCTGCCCCTCCATCGACGACTACGCCGACGTCCTGTGGGACTACTGGGAGCGCGAGCTCGAGCCAGCCCACGCGGTGCCGGGCCTGCTGTCCAAGCGCGACCGCATCGCGCGCCGCACGATCGTGGTGACCGGCGCCTCCAGCGGCATCGGCCGGGAGACCGCCCTGCAGCTCGGACGCCGGCGCGCGAAGGTCATCCTCGTCGCCCGCTCCCGCGAGGACCTCGAGCAGACCCGCAAGGAGATCGAGGTCGGCGGCGGGGAGGCGCACGTGCATCCCGCCGACCTGTCCGACCTCCACGATGCGGAGCGGGTCGTGGCCGAGATCATCGCCGCGCACAAGCGCGTCGACGTGCTCGTGAACAACGCCGGGATCTCGATCCGCCGCGGTCTCGAGCTGTCCTACGACCGCATCCACGACTTCCAGCGCACGATGCAGATCAACTACTTCGGCGCCCTGCGGCTCATCCTGGGGTTCGTGCCGGGGATGCGCGAGCGTGGCTACGGGCAGGTCATCAACGTCAGCTCGATCGGCGTCCAGACCAACCAGCCCCGCTTCTCGGCCTACGTGGCGAGCAAGGCGGCGCTCGACGCGTTCTCGCGGGCCGTGGCAACCGAGGTCGTCGACGACGGCGTCGCGATCACGACCATCTACATGCCGCTGGTGCGCACGCCGATGATCGCGCCCACGAACGCGTACCGCATGTTCCCCGCGCTGGCTCCCGAGGAGGCGGCCGAGATGATCCTGCGGGCGATCCGGGAACGCCCCAAGCGTGTCGCCACGACGCTCGGCAACATCGGCGAAGTCGGCTACGCGATCGCGCCGAAGGCGTTCGACGCCCTCGCCAACTACGGCTACCGGCTCTTCCCCGACTCCCCCGCGGCCCGCGGCGAGTCCGGCGAGCACGACACCGAGCTCTACGGGTTCATGCCCGAACGCCGCGCCTTCGCGTACCTGTTCCGCGGCATCCACTGGTGACCGGCAGGCGGCGCGCGTCCGAGGTCTGGACCTGCACGGGACCGGGGACCCTACGAGCGACCCGCTACGCTGGCTGGTCTAGGTGACACCCCGGCCGGCGTAAGACTCGCCAGGACGCCGGAGACAAGGACGCACACCATGGCCAAGGACCGTCAGTCCGCGAGCGTGGAGCAGCTGCGCCTCGGGACCGGGTTCGCCGAGCACGAGCGCGACAAGATCGTCGAGCTCTTCCGTCGGCTCGACCGCCGCCTGGAGCGGTTCGCCGCCGACGACGTCGAGATGGAGCTGTCGGTCAAGGAACGCGACACCCCGAGCCAGTCGGTCACCCTGGAGTGCTGGATCGCGAAGAAGGATCGCCTGGTCGCCACGAGCACCGAGGACGACATCCGCCTCGCGCTCACCGAGGTCCGCGACGACCTGTGGCGACAGGTCGACAAGGCGGTCAACAAGCGCCTGAGCCAGGTCAAGCGCCGCTGAGCGCGGGGGGTCCCTGCGGCCGCGTGCAGCTCGGCCGCGGACCAGGGACCGGCCACCGCCAGGCGTGCGCGCCCTCAGCGACGGCGTCCGCGGACCCGGTCGAGCTGACGGCGCTCCCGCTTGGTCGGGCGCCCGGCGCCGGGGTTGCGTTGTTCGACCTGCGCCACGGTGTCCTGTGGCGCAGGCGCGGGGCTGCGGTCCACCAAGCACTCCGCTGCGACGGCGGCACCCACCCGCCGGTCGATGCTGCGCCGCACCTCGACCACGCGCTCACGACCGTGGATGCGCGCCTTGACCACGTCGCCGGGGCCCACCGGCGCGGCTGGCTTCGCCCGCACGCCGTTGACCCGCACGTGCCCGCCGCGGCAGGCGGCGCTCGCCGCCGAGCGGGTCTTGCACAGCCGGACGGCCCACAGCCAGCGATCCACACGAACCGACTCCACGGCCCCATCGTGACACGACGCCGTGGCGGCGGTCCGAGCCTGCCCGGAGTCTGCGGCGTCGATGCGTCCCCGAGAAGAGGTGTGGACCTTCTGGCCGTTGCCCGCGTAGGGTCGGTGCATGTGCCGAAGCATCCAGCAGCTACGCGGCGCGGACCCGCCGGCCACCGACGCCGAGGTCCGCGACGCCGCGCTGCAGTACGTGCGCAAGATCAGCGGCTACCGTGTCCCGTCGGTGGCGAACCGGGCGGTGTTCGACGCGGCGGTTGACGCTGTGGCCGAGGCCACTCGCGACCTGGTCGACGGCCTCGTGGCCGGACCCGGCTCCAAGCCGGTACGACCACTGCAGCGCGGCCTCGACGCCACGCGATGAACAACGACGGCGACGGCGCCATCCGGCGGCTCGGGGCGGTGCTCGGGATATGGGCGCATCCCGATGACGAGACGTATCTGTCGGCCGGGGTGATGGCCTCGGTCGCGCGGTCTGGCGCACCGGTCGCCTGCGTCACCGCGACCCGGGGCGAGCAGGGCAGTCTCGATCCCGAGCGTTGGCCGCCGTCCCGCCTGGCGGAGATCCGCACCGCCGAGCTGGACGCTGCGCTCGAGATCCTCGGTGTGTCGCAGCACCACTGGCTCGATCTGCCGGACGGCGGTTGTGCGTCGGTGCCGGCGCGTGGCGTCGTCGCACGGCTTGCCGACCTCATCGCTGAGCACCGACCGGACACCATCCTCACCTTCGGACCCGACGGGATGACCGGGCACCCCGACCACCGCGCCGTGTCCGAGTGGGTCACAGCTGCGGTTGCGGCCTCAGCGCGGCCTCCACGAGTGCTGCACGCGACCACGACGCCGCAGTGGCGCGACGAGCTCCTCGCCGATCTGGAGGGACTCGACGTGTTCGCCCCTGGCACGCCTGCGACCACACCGTCAGAGGAGCTGGCGCTGCACCTCGAGCTCACCGGAGACGTGCTCGACCTGAAGCTGTCCGCGCTCCGCGCTCAGCCGAGCCAGACCGCTGTGCTGCGGGAAGCGGTAGGTGAGGAGCGTTACCGCAGGCAGCTCGCCACGGAGATGTTCCGTGCCGCTGACGCGACCGGTCGTCCTCGCGATTGACCAGACCGGCGACGGATCATGGCTCCGCGCTGGCTGGCCTCGCAGGCCACAGCCCACCCCGTTGCTGCGCCCGAAGGACGGCAAGATCGTCGAAGGCCGCGTCTACTACGACCTGTACTCGATCTTGGTGCAGATGGGCAAGGCGGAGCCGCTGACCCAAGACTGAGGTAAGCCCGTCACCGTCTGGAGACGAGTGGCTCCGAGACCATCTGTCCCGGGGGCCCTGGCCGGGACGTCCAGCGCTATCTCG
>SKPY01000227.1 GCA_007119305.1 Nitriliruptorales bacterium | reverse complement strand
CTTCTCGGTGCCCGGGTCGATCGTGTCGAGGCGCTGGGCCTCCTTGGACATCCCCAACGTCAGGATGTTCAAGACCTGGGTCTCACCGCGCTGGAACAGCCCGGTGCCGTGGGCGCGCGGCAGGAGGCCCACCTCGGCCGACAGCTCCCGGATGTCGGTGGGGCTGCGCCCGTCGATGCGGACCCCGTCGTTGACGACCCGCCGGCGGATCGTCAGCTTCTCGAGCGAGCGGAAGGCGTTCTTGGCCTGGCTCTCGAGCTGCTCGTCGGTGACCTCCACGTCGCCGGCGCCTTCGAAGACCGCGTCGATCGCCTTTTCGCGCAGCGCCGCCACCTGGCTGTTCCGGGTTGCCTTGTCGATGCTGTCGTCGGAGTAGACCCGACCGAGGTCGTCGGCGACGGCCTGCTCAGCCACCCGGTACACCCGCTCGTCGTAGGCGGGGTACAGCGGGTAGCCCTCACTGCTCTTCGTGCCGTGGGCGGCGGCGAACTCGAGCTGGAGGTCGCAGATGCTCTTGAGGTGGCCCTTCGCCGTGTCCAGCGCCGAGGCGAGGATCGCCTCGGTGGGTGCGGTGGCGCCGGTCTCGATGTGCTCGACGGCGCGCTCGGTCGCCTCGGCCTCGACCATCAGCACGTCGATCTGACCGGTCTCGTCGTTGAGGCGGCCCGCCACGACGAGGTCGAAGACGGCCTCTTCGTCGAGGTAGTCGAAGGTCGGGAAGGGCTTCCACTCCCCGGAGCGGTCCATCGCCATGCGGACGGCGGCCACCGGGCCCTCGAACGGGATGCCCGCGAGCATGGTGGCCATCGACGCCCCGTTGATGGCGAGGACGTCGGGGGTGTTGACCTGGTCCGCGGCCAGGGTGGTGATCAGGATCTGGATCTCGTTGCGCAGCCCCTCGTCGAACGTCGGCCGCATGGGCCGGTCGACGAGGCGGCAGGTCAAGATCGCGTTCTCCGACGGGCGCCCCTCCCGCTTGAAGAAACTGCCGGGGATGCGCCCGGCGGCGTACATCTTCTCCTCGTAGTCGACGGTGAGGGGGAAGAAGTCGAGGTGCTCCTTCGGCCGGCTCGAGGCGGTGCTGGTCACCAGCAGGGTCGTGTCGCCGAGGTGAGCGACGACTGCGCCGCCTGCCTGACCGGCCAACTTGCCGGCTTCGAAGCGGATCTCGGCGTCCCCTACGTGGGTGGAGCGTTCAACGGTTCCTAATGTGCCCATGGGCAAGGTCTCCTTCGGTGCGATCGCTGCGGTCGCAGCGGTGCGGCGCGTCGGCGCCGCCGGATGCCCCGACGCGCCGCCTGACCGGTGCCTTGCCAGTTCCCAGTGGTGAAGGCTGTGTGGTCACAGTCCTCACCACCGGCAACTGACGGAGAGGCAGAGGTCATAGCGGGCTCGAGGCCGGTACGGCAACGCCGAGCCCATCAGGGCTCGGCGTCAGGTGTGGGCTATCGACGGATGCCCAGTCGCGAGATGAGCGAGCGGTAGCGCTCGACGTCGGTGCGCTGCAGGTAGTTCAGGAGCCGCCGCCGACGGCCGACGAGTTGCAGCAGCCCGCGGCGGGTGTGGTGATCGTGCTTGTGGGTCTTGAGGTGTTCGGTGAGGTGGCTGATCCGCGCCGTCATCAACGCGATTTGCACCTCCGATGACCCGGTGTCACCTTCGTGCGTTGCGTACTCTTTGATGATCTCTTCGCGCCCAGGCGTCCTGGTCTTGCTCAACACAACTCCTTGTAGTTCGGTCCCGGCGGATGGCGCGTGGCGATGACCTGCATCACCCAGCGTCGGGAGCCGGCTTCGGCAATCCGGCCGACGGCTCTCCTGCGACCAGCGGTCGCGCACCCAATTTCCGGGCACGATGGGGGGCGCCAGGCTTCGGCGACCTCGGCGGAGTCTGCCACGACCCTGGCTTGACGACAACCACACCGCGAACACGGTGTGGCGCTGAGGGCCGCACCGCTGGCAGCCGATCGGCTGCACCGCTGCCACGCGGCGCGATCGGCTAGGGGGCGCAGGCCTCAACATCACCGTGTGGTCCGCCGATGCTCAAAGCATGCGCCGTCTGCTGGTCCTCACTGTGCTCGCCGTGCTGGCAGCAGGGTGCGCTGCCCCCTCGAGCACCGACGACGCCACCATCTTGACAGCGGACGACGCGCGTGCGGTCGGTGACCGCGCGGGTGCCGACGGCGCGGACGTGGCCCGCAGCACCCGCGACGGCGACGGGGGCTCGAACGCGTCCACCCCGGGGCGACGCGACGGCGGCGAGGGGGACGGCCGAACCCCCGACCTGCTCGGTGCCGATCTCGACTCGGTGCGCAGCGCCCTGGCCGACGTCGGCGCCGCAGGGCTCCACGTGCTGGCGTTCGAGTCCGACGCCCGGGTGACCGCCCAATACCCCAGCGCCGGCGAGTCGCTGCCCGCAGCCGACCCGGTGCTGGTGTGGCTGGGGACCCCGCCCGAGCCACCGCCGCCGCAAGAACCGCCGGTGGCTACCGCCACGCCCGAGCCAGAGCTCGACGTCGAGGGTGATGCGGGCAGCGCCGCCAGCCAGGAAGAAGAGCCGGGAGCACCGGACGACGCGCAGGCTGCGGAGGCGAGCCCATCAGGCAGTCCGGAGACCGGCGGCGCTGACGGCAGCGAGGGGGACGACGAGCGCTCATCGGACAGGAGCCGGACCGCTCCGGTGCCTTCGGCTGGGCGCACAAGCCCGCGGGACCAACCAGCCAGCGACCCGGGGACGAGCCTGCACGGACCTGCGTCGTGGTACGGGCCAGGCTTCGAGGGCGCCACGACCGCGTGTGGTGGGCGCTTCGACCCGGGGGAGCTCACCTTCGCCAGCCGCGAGCTGCGGTGTGGCACCACGGCCCGCATCACCGGACCCGCAGGGACCGTGGAGGCGCAGGTGACCGACTGGGGACCCGCGGAGTGGACGAATCGCCGGTTCGACCTGTCCCAAGCCACGTTCGCCGCGGTTGCTCCGCTGTCTCGCGGGGTGGTGGAGGTCACCGTCGAGATCCTGGAATGACGACACCGGCGGGGGTGCTGCCGGCGCGCGCGGGTCCGGCGGGGGTGCTGCCGGCGCGCGGGGGTG
>SKPY01000457.1 GCA_007119305.1 Nitriliruptorales bacterium | reverse complement strand
GTTGACTCCCGCGAAGGCGATGCGCAGCTGTGACTTGTCCATCAAGAACCCCCTGTTGTGGGTGGCGAAGCGGCTGGGGCTCATCCTGAAACGGCTGGCCGGACACGACAAGGGCCAGTTCCCATCTTCGGCGCGCTCACTCCGCCTGCTCGACCTCGAGGGAGGACATGCCGGCGAGCGCCCAGCGGCGGTACTGCAGGGTCTGAGCAGCACGGCGCCGACCCCGCCGGCGCCGACCAGGCCGAGGATCGCCGAGGTAGGTGTGCCCAGCACTTACGTGAACGCCCTCATGCAGCTATAAGACCTAGCCGCGTCGTAGGTGGTAGGTGGCGTTTCGTGGAGGGCACCTGGATGCACGTGCGCAGGACGTTGTTGCTGCTGTTGGGGGTGGCGTTCGTCATCGGGTCGGCCGCATGTGCGCCGGAGGAGCCCGGCGTCGAAGAAGCGCCGGACGACGTCGACGTCGACGAACCGTCCCCGGACGCACCGGAGGAAGAGGCACCCCCGGAGGAGGTCGCCGGTGGCACGCTCGTCGTCGGCATCGGCAGCGACCCGGGGCACCTGAACCCGGCCGTGACCACGCAAGGCGGCCTGCACACCGCCTCGGAGATCCTCTACAACGGGCTGGTCGAGCTCGACGACGACCTCAACCCCGTGCCCGAGCTGGCGGAGTCGTGGGAGATCGAGGACGACGGGGCGCTGTACCGCTTCCACCTGCGCGACGACGTCGTCTGGCACGACGGGGAGCCGTTCACCTCCGCCGACGTGCAGTACACGTTCGAGGAGGCCCTGCTCGAGTACCACTCCAGGACCCGGGCGTCGATGGCCGACATCATCGAGGCCATCGAGACGCCCGACGAGCACACCGTCGAGTTCCGCTTCGCCGAGCCCTACGCGCCGCTGCTGCTGCAGCTCGACGTGGTCGAGGCCCCGATCATCCCCAGGCACATCTACGAGGGCACCGACCCGGAGCAGAACGACGAGGCGAACCTCAACCCGGTGGGCACCGGCCCCTTCCGCTTCGTCTCCTACACCCCGGACTCGGAGATCCGGCTGGAGCGCAACCCGGACTACTTCCGCGCGGGGCTGCCGCACTTCGACGAGCTCGTCATGCGGATCATGCCCGACGAGTCCACCCAGGTCATCGCGCTGGAGGCCGGGGAGGTCGACTGGCTGTGGGGCGTGCCCGGTCCCGACCTGGAGCGGCTCCAAGCAGACCCGGCGTTCGACACGCTGGAGACGAACCGCAACCCGGGTGGCTCGAACTGCATCATGACCGTGAGCTTCAACCTCGAGAGCGCGCTGTTCGACGACGTGCGCGTCCGCCGGGCGCTGGCCCATGCTCTTGACCGGGAGGCGTTCCTGGAGCGGGTGCGCTTCGGCGAGGGCGCGGTGGCACAGGCGCCGATCTCCAGCGGCATCCCGTTCGCGCACGCCGAGGGTCTCGACATGCCCGAGCACGACGTCGAGGAGGCAGCTGCGCTGCTCGAGGAGGCCGGCTGGGTCGACGACGGTGACACCCGCGTCGCCCAGGGCGTTGACGGTGTGGAGGACGGCACGCCGCTGGCGTTCGACTTCGTGCACTTCCCGGCCTTCACCCCCTACGGGGAGCTCCTGCGCGCCCAGCTGGGGGCGGTCGGGGCCGACGTGACGCTGCGGGCGCTGGAGCCCCCCGTCTTCACGGAGACGGTCTTCACCGACCGCGACTTCGACACGAACATCGTCTCCTACTGCAACGGCAACGACCCCGAGATCGGCGTCCGGCGCATGTACATCTCGGGCAACATCGCCCCGATCCCGTTCTCCAACTCCTCGGCGTACCGCAACGAGCGGGTCGATGAGCTGTTCGACCTTGCCCTGCGCACGGTCGACCTCGACGAGCGCTCGGAGCAGTACCGGGAGATCCAGGAGATCCTCGTCGAGGAGCTGCCGTACTTCTGGCTCGTGGAGACGACCGCCACCCGGATCTTCCGGGCCGAGTGCGGCGGGTTCCGCCCCTACGCCCTGTTCGCGGAGGAGGCGTACTGCGACGGGTGAGCGTTGCGTACCTCATCCGCCGCTGCGCCCAGGTCGTCCCGACGATCATCGGGATCGTCCTCGTCGGCTTCCTCCTGATCCACCTCGCCCCCGGTGACCCCGTGCTCGCACTGGCGGGCGAGCACGGCGACCAGGCGTACTACGCCTTCATGCGCGAGCGCTTCGGGCTGGACCGGCCGCTGCACGAGCAGCTGGGGGCCTACCTAGCGAACGTGCTGCGCGGCGATCTCGGGGTGTCGTACACGCACGGGCGTCCGGCGATGGAGGTCGTGCTCGAGCGCGTCCCGGCCACGCTGCTGCTGTCGGGCAGCGCGCTGGTCCTGTCAAGCATCGTCGGCGTCGGCCTCGGGGTGTTCGCGACGCTGCGGCCCGGCGGTGTGCGTGACGTGTCGATCACGCTCGGCGCGCTCGGTGTCTATGCCGCACCGGTGTTCTTCGTCGCGCAGGTCGCGCTGCTCATGTTCGCGCTCTGGCTCGGCTGGTTCCCCGTCCACGGCATGTCCGGGACCGCGCGTGCGGCGACGAGCGTCGGCCACGTGCTCGACGTCGCCCGGCACCTCACCCTGCCCGCACTGGTGCTCGCGTCCCAGGAGATCGCCGCCGTGGCGCGCCTGACGCGCAGCGAGCTTGGTGAGGAGCTGCAGGCCGACTACGTCCGCACGGCGCGGGCGAAGGGCGCCGGGGAACGGCGCGTCGTCATCCGCCACGCGCTGCGGCACGCGCTGCTGCCGGTCGTCACGGTCATCGGTGGCCGCGTCGGGCATCTCGTGTCGGGCGCAGTCATCGTCGAGGTGGTCTTCGGCTGGCCGGGCATCGGCCGCCTGCTGCTGACCGCCATGCAGACGCGCAACTCACCGGTGCTGCTCAGCATCTTCTTCGTCGTGGCGATCAGCGTGGTCGTCGCCAACCTGCTCACGGACCTCGCCTATGCCTGGCTCGATCCCCGCATCCGCTACCACTGACCCGCTGCGCGGGGAAGCGCCCACCGCCCCGCCGGTGCGGCGGCGGGTGCTCGCGCGCCTCGTGCGCACCCCGGCAGGGATGGTGGGCCTGGCGCTCACGCTCGTGCTGGTCGCCGTGGCGCTGCTGGCACCGGTCATCGCCCCGTTCGATCCGCTGCTGCCGGTCGGCGCGCCGCTGGCCTCGCCCGAGGCCGCCCACCCCATGGGCACCGACGGGCTCGGCCGCGACGTGTTCAGCGGGGTGCTCCACGGCACCCGCACCTCGCTGCTGGTCGCAGGCGGCGTGTGCGCGCTGGCGTTCATCATCGGGGTCCCCCTCGGCATGGTCTCCGGCTACCGGGGCGGGCTCGCCGACGACGCCCTCATGCGCTTCACGGAGATGTTCCAGGTCCTCCCGCGCTTCTTCCTCGCCATCATCGTCATCGCGATGTTCGGCCCGGGCCTCGACCGGCTCGTGCTCGTCCTCGGTCTCACCTCGTGGGCGATGCTGGCCCGGGTCATGCGCGCCGAGGTGCTGTCGCTGCGCGAGCGGGAGTTCGTCGAGGCTGCCCGGGCCAACGGGGCCTCGCACCTGCGCATCCTGTTCCGTGAGATCCTGCCGAACGCGCTGCCCGCCGGCCTCGTGCTGCTCGGCCTGATCGTGGCCCAGGTGATCCTGCTGGAGGCCAGCCTCGGCTTCCTCGGCCTCGGGGACCCGAACGCGATGAGCTGGGGGTACCTGGCCGGTCAGGCGCAGCGCTTCCTGCGCGTCGCCTGGTGGCTGTCGGTCTTCCCGGGCGTGGCGATCATCGTCGCCGTCCTCGGGTTGAACCTCCTCGTGGACGCCCTCAACGACGTTCTGGCCGGCAGGCGGTGACGGCGGCGTCGACCAGCATGCCGGCGAGGCTGCGCACCGCACCGACGGCAGCGTCCTCAGGGGCGCGGTCGAGCAGCGGGACCCCCGCCGCGTCGGCGTCGAGCGCCGCGTCGCTCCACGGGACCTCCCCGGCCAGGTCCAGCCCGTGGCGCGCGCAGAAGTCAGCCACCGCCACGGCATCCGTGGCGGCCCGGACCTTGTTCGCAACGACTGCCACCTGTGGAATCGGCAGCTCCGCCGCCAGGACGGCGATACGTCGGGCCGCCTCGAGCGCGCGGTAGTAGGGCTCGGCGATGACCAGCAGCAGGTCGACGTGGCGGGCCGTTCCCCGGGACAGGTGCTCAGGGGAGGCTTCGAGGTCCACGATCGCCACGAGGTCGTCGTGGTCGCCGAGCGCGGTCAGCAGGGCGCTCACGGTCGCGTGCGCCGCGCACATGCAGCCATCCTCGGCGTGGGTGGGCATCCCCATCCGTGCCAGGAGGGTGCCGTCCGGGCCTGCGGCCGCATGGGCATCGAGGACCGTGTCGAGCGGCTCGGCCAGCGCCGGTCCGTGCAGACGTCGCGACACGATGTCTGCCGGGAGGAACCCAGGTTCGGCAGCCGCCGGCACGCCCAGCGCCGGCCCGAGGTTCGGGTTGCTGTCGGCGTCGATGGCCACGACCCGCCGGCCGTCACGAGCGAGCAGCCGCGCCATGGTCGCCGCGATCGTCGTCTTGCCGGCACCCCCCTTGCCGGCGACGGCGATCCTCATCGTCGCGTCTGCGGTAGGGCAGGCGCGAGCGACGCGTAGCGGTCGAGGTAGCCGCCCACCATGCGGTGCACCTCACGCAGGGTGCCGGCCCAGGCGTGCAGCCAGTCCCGCCCCTCCTCGGTGAGCTCGTAGGTGCGTCGTGCCGGGCCTGCTGTGGAGCGCTCCCACCACGAGCGCACCAGCCCCTCCTGCTCCATCGCCCGCAGGCAGCGGTACAGCCCGCCCGGATCGGCACGCTCGATGCCGAGGGCCGGCAGCTGCTCGAGCAGGTCGTAGCCGTGGGCGGGACCTTCGCCCAGCAGCAGCAGCAGGCAGGGGCGCAGGTAGTTGCGTGGCAGGCCCCCGGTCGCTTCGACACCGGTCATCGCAGAGGTTCCCCGCGGCGCTCGGCGGCGCAGGCCTCGGCCTCATCGACCGACACGTGGCACCAGCAGTCTGCGCTGCACTCGCCGTGCGCAGGGCGGGTGAGGTCCGCGAAGCTCGCGGCGAACTCGGTCGCGCCCTCGTCCAGGCCGCGCGCGGACAGGCGGTAGCCGCCCTGCTCGCGCTCGAGGTAGCCATCGTCGACGAGCCGCTCCAGGTAGCCCACCCCCACGTCGGCATCGACCCCCAGGAAGCGCTCGATGAGCGTGGCATCGACGACCTCCCCGAGCCCTTCACCGCGCAGCCAGTACATGACCTGCAGGATCTCGCTGCGCCAGTACAGGGTGCGCAGCGCAGGCGACTTCGGTGGGTGCAGCTCATCCACGTCCGACGCCTCCCGCACGCTGGGCGAGGCCCTCGAGTGCTGCCGCGATGTCCTCCAGCTGGCGGTTGACGGTGGTCACCCCCGGGCCGATCGAGCTGCACTGGGTCTCGATGGCGCGCACGCCGAAGCTGACCTTCGCCAGGTGCTCTCTCGTTCTGCGCAGCGACGCAGCGATCCGGACGAGGAAGTAGGCGAGCACTGCGACGAGGAGCAGGACCTCCACCACGGTGAGCACGATCAGCAGGGCCGTCACGGGGAGCCCTCCTCGGGCGGGCCGGTGCGCAGCAACGCGTCATGGCGTCCGGCCTCGACCGCGAGCGCGTCAAGCTGCTCGGAGAGCCGCTGCAGCTGCCAGGTGTTCGCGGTGTTGCCTGCGACCTGCTTGCCTGCCTGCCAGATCGCCGCGGACAGGGCTTCGATGCGTTGCACCTCACGCAGGAGCAGGTGCAGCAAGACGGTGGCCACGACGGCCACCACGAGCCCGGCCGCCAGGGCGATCCACCACCACAGCACGTCGGTCACCGGACCGCACCGCCCTCCGCGGCCTCGCGTGCCTGCGCAGCGCCGGCGTTGATCCGCGCGACCGCCCGGTTGGTGCGCGTGAGCTCGGCCAGGCCCGCGGTGTGCTCACGCGCTTCGAGCAGCGCCGCGAGGATGGCTTCGGCGCGGCCGGCAACACGCTGCGCGAGGACGATGAGCGTGACGAGCAGGCAGACCACCACGACCACGACGACGGCGCCGACCACGAAGCCGATCACCCACGCGTCCACGCCAGCTCCTTCCGTCTGCCCCTGCTGCACTCTAGTGCTTGGGAGGGGGTATGTGTAGGGTGCAGTTAGTGACTCGGTTCGGGAAGGGCACGCGGCGATGACCACCACCCCACAGCACACGCCCGCGCAGCAGCTGCTCGACCGGCTCGGCCCCGTGGAGCGGTACGGCAGCGAGGCCCCCGACCTCGGGGACTTCGGTCTGCCCTCGCGCGCCTACATGGAGGACATGCTCGCGCCCGTGGCCGTGGCGGGCCCCGGCAGCCGGCTCGGGCCGCTGGAGAAGGTCCATGCCTTCTGGTTCGCCGGGATGAGCTGCGACGGGTGCTCCGTGTCGGTGACCGGCGCGACGAGCCCGTCGGTGGAGAGCCTGCTGCTGGGCGCGCACCCCGGACTGCCGCGGGTGATCCTCCACCATCCCGTCCTCAACGTGGAGGCGGGCCCCCACTACATGCGCGCGCACGAGCTGGCCCTCAAAGGTGAGCTGGACGCCCCGTACGTCATCATCCTCGAGGGGTCGATCACCGACGAGACCATCGCCATGGAGACGGGCGGGTACTGGGTCGGCCAGGGCGAGCAGCCGTGGGGCCCGGACGGCCAGGAGCGCACCGTGACGACCGACGAGTGGATCGCGCGGCTCGCGCCCGGCGCGGCCGCGTCCCTCGCGATCGGCACCTGTGCGACGTGGGGTGGCATCCCCGCGGCGCACGGCAACCCCACCGGGGCGATGAGCCTCATGGACTTCCTCGGCAAGGACTACCGCAGCGCCTTCGGGGTGCCGGTCGTCAACATCCCCGGCTGCGCGCCGGTCGGGGACAACTTCACCGAGACCGTGGCCGCGGTGCTGTACTTCCTGCAGGGCTTCGGGCCGCTACCCGAGTTCGACGAGCTGGGCCGCCCGGCGTGGCTGTTCGGGGAGACCGTGCACCGCCACTGCGTCCGGGGCGCGTACTACGAAGAGGGCTCCTTCGCCGAGGACTTCGGCGACCCCGAGTGCCTCGTGGAGATCGGCTGCTGGGGCCCGGTGGTCAACTGCAACATCACCTCGCGGGGCGCCATCAACCACGTGGGCGGCTGCATGAACGCCGGTGGTGCCTGCATCGGCTGCACGATGCCCGGCTTCCCTGACAAGTTCACCCCCTTCTACAAGGAGCCGCCGGGGTCGACGGTCTCCTCGAGCGCCTCCCGGGTCCTCGGGGCCTTCATGCGTCCCCTGCGCCGGTTCACCAACGGGCACCTGAACCGCGAGGTGCGCTGGGACCTGCACGACGACGTGCCCAGCGGCTTCGCGCGGCGCAAGGCCAAGCCGGGCCCGGTCGATCACATCGGCCACAAGTTCTACGACGCGCTGCGCCGCTCGACCGACACCGGTCGGCGCGACGGCGAACCATGGGGCAAGACCAAGGAGTGGACCGAGCTGAAGGACCCGGCCCTCGAGGACCGCCGGGCGCACGCCGAGCAGCCCGTGTCCCGCGGGCGGGAGGACCACTAGGCCATGTGCTTCAAGAACCTGCCCGTCGAGTTCGACGAGGGCGGGGTCGCCACCCTGCGGGCGGGCATCCCCGATCCGTACGCGATCGCCACGGCCCGACCCGAGGTCGCCATGACCGACGCCGAGCGGGAGGCGCAGATCCAGCGGCTCATGGCGGCCAACGGTCACATCAAAGACCTGAACATGGACCCCGTGACCCGGGTGGCAGGCGCGCTGGCGGTGAACATGACGGCGGACCTCGAGGCGGGCGCCTACCTCGACGCCCGCTCCCAGGCGACGCTGTTCCGCGGCTACGAGGTCATCCTCATGGGCCGGGACCCGCGCGATGCGGTCTTCGTGTCGTCGCGCGCCTGCGGGGTCTGCGGCGGAGTCCACGCGCACGCGGCGGTGTACGCGATCGAGATGGCGATGGGTCTGCGGCCCCCGCCCATGGGCACCGTCGTCCGCAACCTCCAGGAAGCCGCGGAGATGGGCTACGACAACCCGCTGCACCTGTACCTGCTCGCGGGGCCGGACTACTCCGAGGCGATCATCAAGCAGGCCAACCCCGAGCTGTGGCCGCAGGCGGAGCGCTGGCGGTGTCGCGGCGAGGGCAGCCACGGCTTCCGCACGATGGCCGAGCTGATGGAGGCGCTGAACCCCCTGACGGGCAAGCTGTACCGCGAGGGCCTGGAGTTCACGCGGCTCGCCCGCGAGCAGTTCTCGCTGCTCGCCGGGAAGTTCCCTCACCCGCAGACGGTGGTGCCGGGTGGGGTCTCGACCACCGTCACCCTGCAGACGCTGAACGAGTACCACGCGCGGCTGGCGAAGACCTTCGACTACGCCCAGCGCATGCTGGCGGTCTGGGACGACCTCGCCGACTTCTTCGAAGAGGCCGACGAGCGCTACCTGCAGGTCGGCGAGCGCCCGTTGAACCTCATCGACTCCGGCTACTGGGACGACCCCTGGGCCTACGACGCGACCTACGCGAACTGCAACGAGTGGGGCGACAAGCGCTGGTCCACACCCGGTGTGCTCATCGACGGCGAGCTCGTCACGACCCGGTTGACGGACTTGAACATCGGCTTCGAGGAGTTCGTCGAGCACTCCTACTACGAGGACTGGACCGGTGACCGCTTCGCGACCGACCCGCTCGGCAACCCGATCAGCCCCTACCACCCGTGGAACAAGCGCACGATCCCCAAGCCGCAGCAGAAGAGCTGGAAGGACAAGTACACCTGGGCGTGCACGCCACGCTGGGACCGCCAGGTCGTCGAAGCGGGAGCGTACGTGCGGCTGTTCACCACCGCGCTGGCCCGCAAGCTGCCGGCGAACGACTTCATCGAGGCGACCGGCACCAGCCTGCGCATGCTCGTCCCGAAGGGGGAGACGCCCGAGGTCGAGGTGGAGTGGCGGGTGCCGGAGCGCATCAACGCGTTCGAGCGCAACCGCGGCCGCGCCTACCACTACCTCTTCAGCCAGCTGGTCGCGTTGAACAGCCTCCTGCAGGGCTACGACCTCATGAAGCAGGGCGAGACGAGCGTCGCCGCGGTGCCCGCCGACGAGCTCGACGACCACATCCCCGACGGGGAGCGTCTCGGGCTCGGCTGGTGGGGGGCCGGACGCGGCTGGCTCACCCACCATCTCGTCATGGACAACGGCAAGATCGCCAACTACCAGATCTGCACCCCTTCGACCATCAACGCCTCCCCGCGTGACCCCTGGGACCAGCCCGGCCCCTACGAGGAAGCGGTGATGAACACGCCGATCATCGAGGACCTGTCCGACCCTGCGCAGTTCACCGGCGTCGACATGCTCCGGGCCATCCGCAGCTTCGATCCGTGCATGCCGTGCACCACGCACGTCACCACCGAGCAGGGGACCATCGTCCGTGAGGTGAACACCTGCGCCTGCGGGGCCGACTGACCCGCGAACGCGACCCAAGCGCCAGCGCCGCGGTCGCATTCTCCGCCTATCCGGTTGTGGCGGTCGCGCCAGCGACCGTCATGGAGGGCTGAGCCGTGCAGCCGCGTCCCGTCGCCGTCCTCGTGGGCGGGGTCAGCCAGCTCTTCCAGGGCGACCTCGACCTGGGCCGCCTGGCGGTGGAGCAGCTCGCCGCCGAGGATCTCGGGCACGGCGTGCTCGTCGAGGACCTGCACTACGGGGCGGTGGCGGTGGCCCAGCGCCTGCAGGAGGTGCAGCCGGCCGCCCTGGTGCTCGTCGGCGCCGAGCAGCGCGGCCGTAGCCCGGGCGCAGTCACGCGCCGGCACGCCACGGCGAGCGCCGCCAACCCGCAGGCCGCCGTGGCCGACGCCGTCCAGGGCTACGTGTCCATCGACCTCGTCGTCGACGTCGCCGCCGGGTTGGACGCGCTGCCCGAGCGCGTCGTGGCGGTCGAGGTGGAGCCTGCGTCCACCGCGACGTCCGAGGAGCTGTCCGCGCCGGCCCGTCGCGGCCTCGTGGGGGCGCTGGCGGTCGTGCGCCAGGAGGTGCAACGCAGCCCGGTGCTGCTGCTCGCCACCGAGATCCGCGCCGCGCTCGCCGACCACGCGTTGGCCCCGAGCCCGGCCCTGCGGGTGACGGAGCAGCTGCTCGACGAGCTGGCGCGGCTGGACCGTGACGGCCGGTGGGGGCGCACCTTCGGCCTGCGCGACCAGCTGCGCTCCGCCATCGCCGCGGGCATGACCGGCGAGGGCATGACCCACCTCGACTGGGGCCTGTGGTGGACGCTCATCGAGGCGCTCGACCGCCTGCAGCGCGCAGAGGCCACCGCCTGACCAGCGCCGGCGCTCTCCGGGCTTCCGGCACCGCATCTCCTTCAGGGCGCGCGCCTGTGGCGCTCAGCACAGGTCGAGCACGCCGAGCTCCGGCGGGGGCACGACCGCGCGGCGGCCCTCGTCGGTGACGATCACCAGCCCCCCGTTGGGGCGGACGTCGCCGGCGAGACCCTCGACGGCCGGGCCTTCAGGCCCCAATGGCACGAGGCGGGCGCGGACCCGCCGCCCCAACGTGGCGCAGCGCTTCCGGTAGTCGTCGAGCACGGACTCGGCCGGGCGCTCCAGCTGCGCCTCGATCGCGGCGACCGCAGCGGCGAGCAGGAGCGCGCGCGGCGGGGCCGCCTCCTCCACGAGCACCGTGAGCACGGCCCAGCGGACCCGCTCCCCCTCGAGGTCGCTGAACACGCCGACGGCCGCGGCACGGCGTCCATCCGCGGCGCACACCAGGTCGGGCCATGCGGTGGCGGCGCCCTCACCGACCAGCGCGGCGAGGCCGGTCGTCGCGGCGATGTACGGCCAGCCCTGGGCGTCCGCCGGCAGGTCGGGCCGCACGACCAGGGAGAAGCCGAGCCCCCGGCCCGGCTGCACGGTCCACGGCACGCCGCCGCGCCCGCGCGGGGAGGCCTGGTAGTCGGCGACCACTAGCGCTCCGGCCGGGGCGCCCGCACGCGCCCAGGCCTGGGCGTCGGCGTCGGTGGACAGCAGCGCCGGGTAGGTGCGCACGGGTCTGTCGGGCAGCGCGTCGCGGAGCGCTGCAGGGGTCAGGTCGGCGCCGGGTGCTACAGCCATGGCTCGTCGTCGACGAGCGCGGGGGTAGCCGCGGCGTTGAAGAGGGCGGCCAGCCGCTGCCACTGCGGGAGCGGGAACTGCGCGAGCGCCCGGTCGAGGAGGTGGCGGACCGCCTCACGACGCCCCGCCGGGCGGTCGGCGAGGACGTCCACGCAGGCGCGGACGAGCCGGTCGAGCGCTGCGGGCGGCAGCTCGAGCAGCACCCCGACCCAGGCGACGGTGACGTCGAGGGCCCGCGCCTGGTCCGGCAGCCCGTCGAGGAACCCGCCGACGCGGCGGCGTGCCTCGGCGTCCGCGGCTTCGGCCCACCACACCGCCTCCTCGCGCAGCAGGTCGGGCCAGGTC
>SKPY01000153.1 GCA_007119305.1 Nitriliruptorales bacterium | reverse complement strand
TCGTCGCAGCGGGTGAGGTCTTCTTCGAAGCGGTTGGTGACGTGGACGCCGTAGGGCACGCCGATGCCGACGGCGATGGCGGTCAGGGTGGCGGTCATGGCGTCGAAGCTGATGTCGAGCAGCCCCATGGTGCCCAGCAGCAGCGCGGCGCTGGTGACCGAGGGGATCATGGCGATGGCCCCGAGCAGGGGACGTCGGTGGGCCAGCCCGTAGTAGCCGGCGAGCAGCCCGAGGACGACGAGCAGGGTGATGGCGATGGAGCGGAGCTGGAAGTCGCGCAGGTCGTCGGCCATCTCGGCGATGATCAACGCGTCGCTGGTGACCAGCGTCTGTCCGCCCACCTCGCGGACGGGTGCGAAGGCGTCGTGGAGCTGTTCGGCCAGGATGGGAGCGGCGCCGTCACCGCCGTTGGTGCGCAGCTCGATGATCGCGGCCTGCCGGTCCGGCCGCAGCAGCCGGTCGAGGTCGCTGCCGGCATGGTCGGCCAGCTGCCGATGGCGCTCGTCGAGGTCAGGGGCCTGTTGGATCTCGTCGGGGAGCTGGTCGAGGAGGGTGACCAGTGAGGTGATCTGCGGGCGGCCGTCGGCGTCGGTGCGCACGTGCTCGACGTCGCTGAGTTGCTGGTGTGCGTCGCGCAGTGCGTCGAGCATGTCGGGGTCGGCGAGGTCGCCGTCGACGAGGACGTAGGTGGCCTCGGTGAGCTCGCCGTCGAAGAGCTCCTGCTGCAGGGTGTGGAGGTCGCCGATCGCGGTGTCCTCGGGGACGAAGTCGTCGCGGTCGAAGCTGGTGTCGAGGTCGCTGGCGGCCCACAACGAACCGGCCGCAAGGAGCGCGCCCGCGGCTAGGGTCAGCGCGGGATGGTGCACGGCCAGTCGCAGCGGCGCGGCGAGGACGCGACCGACGTCGAGGTCACGCACGGCCTTGGTGCTGGTGGTGCGGTTGCGGTCGCGAAGGACTCGTGCGGCCGGGACGAGGCTGCCGATGACCACGAAGGCGGCGACCACGCCGATGGCGGTGAAGATGCCGAAGTCGGCGATCACCGACAACGGTGCCAGCCCGGTCACCGCGAACCCGGCGGCGGTCGCGACGGTGGCCAGCACCAGCGCGGCACCCACGGTGCGCACGGCGGCGGCGGCCGCGACATCGGGCGCTTGACCGCTCGCGCGCTGTTCCCGGTAGCGGGCGGTCAGGTGCACGGCGTAGTCGATGCCCAGCCCGACCACCAGCACGGGCACGACCACACCGACCTGGCTGAGCGGCCCGAGCCAGCCGAGCACGTCGGGCCCCAGCAGCGCGATGGTCCCGAAGGTCCACGCGAGGGTGGCCGCCAGGCCTGCCAGGCCGACCAGGACGTCGAAGGCCGAACGCAGCAGCAGGGCCAGCACGCCGATGACCGCGAGCAGGGCAAGCAGCAGGAGCAGCGGCGCTTCGCTCTGGGTCTCGTCCTGCAGCGCCTGGTTGGTCAACTCAGGGCTGGAGACCGCGACGGTGAAGCCGGCGAGGCCACCAGCGAGCTCGCCCTCCTCGATCCCGAGCCGCTCCTGGAGCCGCTCGGCGGCCGCCACCCGTTGACCGGTGTCGAGATCGGGGTCGAGCTGTGCGAGCACGGTGGCGGCCCGCGCCCGACCCTTGTCGGCATCCCGGTCCGCACTGAACAGCCCCGCCAGCTGCGGTTGGGTTTCCATGACCCGGCTGCCCGCGGCACCCACCTGGGCAGCGTCCACCTCGTCCAGTGACAACCCCTCGGCTTCCAGAGCCTTCACGACGGCCGCAGTGGGCGACAGCACGCGGGGATCGCCTGCCTCGTCACGGCGCACCACGTCATCGAGCTCGACAAGCAGGGCCTGCTCGACCTCGACGAGTGTCGCCACCCCGTCGGTGGAGAGCACATCGCCCTCCGCGCCGGCGTCGACGATCACCTGCAACGCGGCATCACCACGATCAAACTCGTCGCGGACCCGCTCCAGCCCCTGGACGACCTCGGAGCCCTCGTCACCGAACTCGGCGAGATCGGTCTCCATCGTCAGGTTCGTCGCCGCGAGTGCGAAGACCACGGTGAGCACCGCCAGCACGGCGAGCACGACGCCAGGTCGGCGGGACGAGGGGCGGGAGAGAAGCGACAGCAGGCGGGTCATGAGCGCTCCAGCGTGACGAACGGAGTGACAGACAGGCACAGTATCATACTGAGCGCTCAGTTTAGTTTCTTGATGTGCAGGCCCAGCAGTCATGAGACGGATCCCGAGCGCGCAGGCATAGGCTCACAGCCAGCGACGCGACGAGAGGCACCGACCGGTGGACACGCCGGGCCCCAGCGACAAGAGCCACAAGCCCCGCCGCATCCCCCGAGGCACGGGACGTCAGCGGCTGCTCGACGCTGCCGAGGAACTGTTCGCCACCCACGGTTTCACCGCCGCCACCACCAGGGCGATCGCCGAACGGGCGGGCACCTCGACAGGCATGGTCTTCTACCACTTCCCCTCGAAGGAGGCGCTGCTCGAGACCCTGCTGGCCGAGCGCAGCCCCCAGGCCGACCTGCAGGGCATCCTCGGCCAGCATCCTGGCGACCCCCACGGGGCTCTGCGAGAACTCGCGCAATCGATCCAGGACACGATCGATCAGCGAGGCGAGATTCTCCGCATCATGCTGCACGCCGAGGATCCCGACACCCGCGCCATGTTCCGCCGCTACGTCGACAACGCGCTTCAGAAGCTGGCTGACTACCTCCATACAGAACTCGGCGACAACGGACTCCAGCACGGCCAAGCCCGTGCGATGGCCCAGACCTACCTATCCGCAGTCCTGCTCTCGCGACTCCTACTGGAGCAGCCCGACCCATCTCCACACATCACCGACACCATCGACGTGCTGCTCCACGGCTACTCGTAAGCCCGGCCGGAGTTCGACAGTTCAGGCGTGGTTTTAGGCACGGATGGCCTGCTACCCCCTCCTAAACGGCAGATCTCGTCGCGACGCCCGGTTTCGCCCTAGTGCTCTGGCACGCAATTTCGGTGACGTATTCAGGCTGCCCGGGTGGTGGGGCTGGCGGTGGGGGTCTTGGCGAGGACCCGGTGGAGGTCGTCGATGGTGAACTTCCACTCGAAGGGG
>SKPY01000119.1 GCA_007119305.1 Nitriliruptorales bacterium | reverse complement strand
CACCGTCGTCCGGGGCCGCCGTGCCGACCGGGGCCCAGAAGTGGCTGCGCGAGCCTGCCTCGGAGAAGGCCAGGGTGGTCAGGTGCCGCCCGCGCGCGATCTCCTCGCGCAACGCCGTCGTCCCATGCGCCTCGACGACTGCGGTCGCCGCGTAGTGCATGCAGGTGACCATCGCCGTGGACGCGCACTGCTGTGCCAGTGCCCGTACGACGTCGACGGCTGCCGGCAGCCCCGCGCCCTGCCCGCCGACCTCCCGCGCGCTCACGAGCCCGAGCAGCCCTGCGTCGCCGAGCGCCCCCAGCGCTTGGTGGGGGAACCGTCCGTGCTTGTCGACGTCCGCAGCACGGGGTGCCACTGCCTCCTCGAGGACCTGCTCGAGCACCGCTGGTTCATATGGCATCCGTCGCCTCCTGGTCGTTGCGGCCTGCGTGCACGGGTACGTTCCGCCGGTCCGGACGCCTCGCCGCCTGCGCCCCCTGGGCGACCGGCGCCGTGCGCCGCTCGCTCGCGGTCTCGGCCGGTGGGCCGGCTCCGTTCGTCACCGGGAGGCGGAAGGTGATGCGACCGCCGGCACCCGGCTCGATCCAGATGTGGCCGCCGTGCGCCTCCACGAGCTCCCTGGCGATGGCGAGGCCGAGTCCGGCGCCCCCGACGCGGCGCTCGCGGGCGGCGTCAGCGCGGGAGAAGCGATCGAAGGCGTGGACGACGAACTCGGGTGGAAACCCCGGCCCTTCGTCGCGCACCCGAACGATGGCCGCAGCCCCAGCGGTGGCGAGCGTGACGTGCACGGTCGTTGTCGGTGGCGCGTGCTGGATCGCGTTGTCGAGCACGTTGCGCAGCACCCGGTCAAGCGCCTTGGGGTCACCGACCACGGGGGCGGTCCCGTCGCCCCTGAGTCGAACCTCGACCCCGCGGCGGTTGCCCACCGCTGCGGTTGCCTCAACGGCGCCGTCGACGACCTCCGACAGGTCAAAAGGCATCCAGTCCAGCCGCAGATCTCCTGCCTCCAGCCGCGTGAGCACGAACAGGTCGTCGACCATGCTGCGGAGCAGCTCGACGTCCGCTCCCATCGCGCGGAGGTAGCGGTCGGGGTCGGCAGCGACGCCGTCCTGGATCGCCTCGATCGCGGCCCGGAGGCTCGCGAGCGGTGTCCTGAGGTCGTGTCCGATGGCCGCGAGCAGCTGGCGCCGCGCGGCCTCGCCCTTCGCGCGCTCATCCTCGAGCAGGGCGAGATGGCCGACCATGCGGTCGAGTGCGCGCGCGAGCACTCCGACCTCGTCCCGCCGGTCGATGCCGGTGCGGACCGCGAGGTCTCCGTCAGCGACGCGGCTGGCCGTGACCGCGAGCTCGCGCAGGTCCGCGGTGAGCGGACCGGTCACCCCGAGCGCCACGAGCACGCCGAGGCCGGTTCCCATCGTCAACGCGGCGAGCACGAGGCGCACGTCAGGCGGCGCGAAGAGCATGGCCGCAGCCGCCAGGCCGACGACCGTGCCCGCGACCGCGACCGCCGCGACTGCGACGAGGAGCAGCGTCCAGCGCAGGGACGCCAACCTGCGGTGGATGCGTATCAGCCACCAGCAGGCCAGGCCGGCCAGCAGGGTCGCAGCCACGCACATGAGGTAGAGCACGAGCCGCTCCCCGGAGCTCGGCCCCATGGCCTCCTTGCTCAGGATCAGACCCAGGCCTGTGACCAGCACCACGACCGCGAACGCTGCCCTCATGGTTCGAACCTGTAGCCCACGCCGCGGACGGTCACGAGCCGGCGCGGGTGACCCGCGTCCGGCTCGAGCTTCTGGCGCAGATGGCCGATGTGCACGGTCACCGTCGCCGGGTCCTGCCACTGCGGTGACGAGTCCCACACCTGCTCGAGCAGCTGGGCCCGCGTGAACACCTGGCGCGGGGAACGCGCGAGGAACACGAGGAGGTCGAACTCACGGCGGGTGAGGTCGACGACCCGCCCGTCACAGCGCACCTCACGGGTGGTCGCGTCGATGTCCAGGCCCTCGAAGTGCAGCGTCTCGGACGGCGTCGTCGCGCTGGCACGCCGCAGGACCGAGGACACCCGCGCGGCAAGCTCCCGAGGGGAGAACGGCTTCACGACGTAGTCGTCGGCGCCGAGCTCGAGGCCGAGGACGCGATCACCCTCGTCGCCGCGGGCGGTGAGCACGATCACCGGCGTCGCGCTCCGGTCACGCAGCCGGCGCAGGACGCTCAGGCCGTCGACGGACGGCAGCATGAGGTCGAGGATGATGAGATCGAACGTCCGCTGCTGGAGCTGGTGCAGCGCCTCCTTCCCGTCCGCCGCGACGCTCACCGCATGACCGTCGTGCTCGAGGTAGCGCGTCACCACCTCGCGGACCATCGGCTCGTCGTCGACGACGAGCACGCGCGGAGACGCCGCCGAACGGTCCGTCGTCGAGCCAACGCCCACCATCACGGCAGGAGCGTAGGTCCCGTGCGCCGGGCGGGACAGGGCTCGGGCGCAGCCTTTCGCGGAACTTCACGTTCGCTTTCGCCGCCCTTGTGGCAGCGGGTGCCGCGCCACCGGGTACCGCATGCGTCGAGCATGGCGCCTCCTTCGCTGCGGCCGCTGCCGGGGGAACCCGCCTTCGGTCGCCGCTCTTCCCGCGTTCTACGGAAGAAGCTAGATCGGCTCGCCGCGTGCCGAGCAGGGCCGGGGTACGGTGCGGTGCGGATGCCTGAGGAGGTTGCCTTGGCCTACAACTACGAAAACTTCGACGCCTACGTCGCAGACGGCACCGAAGCACGTGAGTTCGCGGCGTTTCCCGACCATCTCCACGCTGGCGCGGCCGCACCCGACGCGAGCCTCACCCGACTCGAGGACGGTGGAACAGCGCGTTTGTCCGAGCGCTGGCAGCAGCGGATGGTCGTGCTGGAGTTCGGCTCCTACACCTGACCGTACTGCTCAGCAGAGGGTCCTCTGCTCGACGCTGTCGCAGATCGCAACCCCGACGTCGACTGGGTGTTCGTCTACACGCGCGAGGCGCACCCGGGCGAGCACGTCGGCCACCACGACACGTTCGCGACGAAGCTCGCCCACGCCCGCCGGCTGCGCGACGAGATCGGCATCCGCCGGCCGATCCT
>SKPY01000400.1 GCA_007119305.1 Nitriliruptorales bacterium | reverse complement strand
TGATCGTCGGGCCGCGCCGGGTGTCGAGGTGCGGCGGCGCGCGCAGCAGGCCGAGCTGGTCGCCGTTGGGCGTGAAGCCGGACCCGAGCGTGGCGGGCAGCCGCGGGAGCGTGCGGTGCCTGTCCCGCGCCTCGAGCAGCAGCCGCACCGTCCCGAGGGTGCCTGCGGCGAGCACGAGCCGTGGCGCCACGGCGCGCCACCGCCGTCCGGTGACGTGGTCGAGCCACACCGCGGCGTAGCCGTCGTGGTGGCGGCCCACCGCCACGACCTCGCACAGCGCCCGCAGCTCGGCGCCGTGGCGGAGCGCCAGCGGGATGTAGGTGAGGTCCAGGGTGGTCTTCGCGGCATAGTCGCAGCCGAGGACGCAGTTGCCGGCGTGCACGCAGCCCGCCTGCGGCACCCCGGCGGCGTTGCGCACCGGTTCGCCCGCATCCGGGTCGCTGCCCCACGCGACGGCGAGGTCGGGGCGCTCCGGCTCGCCGAGCCCGGTCCGGCGCAGCGCTGTGGCGAAGGCCGTGACCTTCGGCAGCGGGTGGGGCGCCGGCGAGGGCTGCAGCAGCCCGCGGACACGGCGGAAGTAGGGGGCCAGCTCGGCGGCGGTCCAGGGACCCCGCTCGAGCACCAGCACCCGCAGCCCCCGCTCGGCCAGACGCGCCGCGGTCACTGCGCCGCCGAAGCCCGAGCCGACCACGATCGCGTCCCAGCGCATGCCACGAGTCTTCCCACCGGGCGGGTGGCCCGCGCCTCGGTTGCCAGCGGGCACAGGAACGCCGGTTGTCCACCTTGTCCGAGCTGCCCGGCTGCGGGGCGTGTGACGAAGGTCCCACGAGCCCGGGTCGAAGGGCCTGGCACCGCCGCCGTCCCGCGGCGCAGCGTGGCGGCCAGCATGATCAACCTCACCACGCTGCTGGATGCGCGTGCGCCCGCGGCTGACGACGTCCGCTACGGCCGTCACCTCGCAGGCGTGCGCCGGCCGGTGGTCGTGTGGACGGCCACGCGGCGCTGCAACCTCGCGTGCCGCCACTGCTACTCGGCCTCGATCGACCACGCCTACCCGGGCGAGCTCACGACTGCCGAGGCCGAGGCGTTCGTGGACGACCTCGCGCAGATGGGGGCGGCGCGGCTGCTGATCTCCGGTGGTGAGCCTCTCCTGCGCCCCGACGTGCTCGAGATCGCCCGGCGGGCCCGCGCCGGCGGGTTGCAGCTCACGCTGTCGACGAACGGCACGCTGCTGGCGGAACCCGCGGTGGCCGACGCGGTGGTCGGGGCCGGCTTCTCCTACGTGGGCGTCTCGTTCGACGGCCTCGGGGCGGTGCACGACGCGTTCCGCGGGCAGGCCGGCGCGTTCGAGGCCAGTGTGCGTGGGGTGCGCAACCTCGTGGAGCGCGGCCAGCGGGTCGGCCTGCGGCTCACGCTGACGGCTACGACCGTCCCGGTCCTCGACGACGTCTTCGGCTTCGTCGAACGGGAGGGCTTCGCGCGCGCGTGCTTCTACCACCTCGCGCCGGCGGGACGCGGTCGCAAGGCAGCGGGAGAGGAGCTGTCTGCAGCCCGTACCCGCGCCGCCGTGGACCGCATCATCGGGTTCGCCGAGCGCATGCGGCAGGTCCGCCCCGACCTCGAGGTGCTGACCGTCGCGAACGCGGCGGACGGACCCTATCTGCTGCGCTGGCTGCACGCCCACGGCAGGCCGACCGCGACCGTCCGGGCGCGCCTGCAGCGCGGCGGGGGCAACCGCTCTGGGGTGGCGCTCGGGCACGTGTCCAACACCGGCGAGGTGCACCCCGACCAGTTCAGCTGGCAGACCCGCCTCGGCAACATCCGTGAGCGGCCGTTCTCGTCCCTGTGGACCGACGCGACCGGCACGCTCGCCGCGCTGCGCGACCGCCGCAGCCGGCTGACAGGACGCTGCGCCACCTGCCGCTACCTCGATGTGTGCGGCGGCAACCTGCGCATGCGCGCCGCCGTGTCCGGCGACGCCTGGGCGGACGACCCCGCCTGCTACCTCGAGCCTGCCGCGACCAACCCATGAGGCCGCCGGCGGTCGACCTCGCGGCGGCCCCCATCACGGTCGCCTGGGAGCTCACCCGCGCCTGCCCGCTGCGCTGCCTGCACTGCCGAGCCGAGGCGATCCCCCACCGCGCCCCGGAGGAACTCGACACCGAGGAGGGACAAGCCCTGATCGACCAGGTCGCCGACCTCGGCACGCGGGTGCTCGTGCTCACCGGCGGGGACCCGCTGGCTCGTCCCGACCTCTTCACGCTCATCGCCCACGCCGCCGGGCGGGGGCTGCACGTCGGCCTGTCTCCCTCGGTCACGGGACGGCTGACCACACAGGCGCTGCGCCGTGCCCGTGACGCCGGTGCGAGCAGCGTCCACCTGTCACTGGACGGGGCGTCGGCGGCGACCCATGACGGCCTGCGCGGGGTGCGCGGCTCGTTCGACCGCACGCACGTGGCCATGGCCGCGGTGCGCGACCTCGGGCTGCCGCTGCAGGTCGGTACGACGGTGACCCGCCAGACCGCCGCCGACCTGCCGCGGCTATTCGAGCAGCTCCACGGTCTGGCCTCGATGTGGAGCCTGTTCTTCCTCGTGCCGACCGGACGCGCCCAGGCGCGCGACCTGCTCGACGCCGACGAGCACGAGCAGGTGCTGGTCTGGCTCGCCCGCAGCGCGGAGCGGACCCCCTTCGGCGTGCGCACCACGGCCGCACCGGCCTACCGGCGCGTGCGCGCCCAGCTCGGCCTCGCCGCACCGCCCGCCGCTTCCGCCAACGACGGCAAGGGCTTCTGCTTCGTCTCCCACACCGGCGAGGTGCATCCCAGCGGGTTCCTGCCGCTGGCAGCCGGCAACGTCCGCACCCACTCCCTCGCCGCGTGCTACCGCGACTCGGCGCTGTTCCGCGCCCTGCGGGACCCCGCGCGGTTGCGCGGCAAGTGCGGCGCCTGCGAGTACCGCACCGCCTGCGGCGGCAGCCGCGCCCGCGCGTACGCGCTCACCGGCGACCCCCTGGACGCCGACCCGAGCTGCGCGTACCAGCCCGAAGCGCGCGTGCCCGCCCCCGCCTGACCACTGCGTGAGCGGAGCCGCTGTCTACTGGTCGCC
>SKPY01000017.1 GCA_007119305.1 Nitriliruptorales bacterium | reverse complement strand
GGGAGGTGGGCTACGCGCTGGCGCGGCGCATGGGGCTGACGCGGGTGGCCCATCGTCGCGGCGTCGCGCTCGAGCTCGGGTGCATGCTCGCGCTCGCGGGAACGCTCGGCGCCGTGCTCGGCGTGGTCGTGGGCGCACTGGCGGCCCCCGCGGTCGACCCGCAGCCGGCGCATCCGCCTGACCCCCTGCTCGCCGTGCCGTGGCCCGTGCTCGCGGCGGTCGTGGCGGCAGCGGTGCTGCTCACGTGGGCGGGGAGCCGGCTCGTGCAGCGTGCGGCTGACCGCACCCGCGTCGGGGAGGTGCTGCGTGAGGCTGTCTGATGCGCCCGGTGACCAGATCGCCGTCCGGTGCGAGGACGTGGTGCGGATCTACTCCTCAGCCACCGGTGACGTGCATGCGCTGAAGGGCATCGACGCGGTCTTCCCGGTCGGGGCCGTGACGGCGATCGTGGGCCCGTCGGGCAGCGGCAAGTCGTCGCTGCTGCGGCTGCTGGGTGGCCTCGACCGGCCGAGCGCGGGGCGGGTGGAGGTCGCAGGCGTCGACCTGGCGGGCCAACGGCCGCGTCAGCTGCGGGCGTTGCGCCGTCGCCAGGTCGGCTTCGTCTTCCAGCGCCCCTCCGACAACCTCGTGGGCTACCTCACGGCGGCCGAGCACCTGCAGCACGCCGCGGCGGTGCGCCGCTGCGCGCTCGACGACCCTGTGGCCCTGCTCGACGTCGTGGGCCTCGCCCGGCGCGCCGACCACCGCCCGGTCCAGCTGTCGGGCGGCGAGCAGCAGCGCCTCGCAATCGCGCAGGCCGTAGTCGGCGAGCCGCGGGTGGTGATCGCTGACGAACCCACCGCCGAGCTGGATTCCGACACCGGAAAGCGGGTGCTCGACCTGTTCAGCGACGTCGCGTCCGCCGGCACCGCGGTGATCCTCGCCACGCACGACGCGATCGCGGTCAACGCCGCCGACCGCACCCTCTTCCTGCGCCACGGCGCGGTGCAGGCCGAGCGCACCCGACGGGCTCAGGCGCTCGCGGTGATCGACGGCGCCGGCCGCGTGCAGCTGCCGCCCGAGGCGCTCGCGCTGTTCGGCCAGCGCCGGGCACGGGTCCGCGTCACCGACGACGGGGTGCTGCTGACCCCGCCCGACGACCACGACGAGGAGCCATCATGAGCCTGGATGCACCAGCCCGTCCGGTGCCGGTGCTCGCCGTCGCCGGCGTCCGCAAGACGTATCGCCGCGGGCCGGAAGAGGTGCACGCCGTCGACGACGTGTCCTTCACCCTCGCCCCGGGTGAGCTGGTCGCGCTCATCGGGCCGTCGGGCAGTGGCAAGACGACGCTGCTCAACCTCATCGTCGGGTGGGAGCAGCCCGACGAGGGTTCGATCGCCTGGGCCGACGAGCTGGGGCGCACGCCCCCCGCCAGCGAGTGGGAGCGAGCCGCGGTCGTGCCGCAGCGCATGGGCCTGCTCGCAGAGCTGTCCATCGCCGAGAATGTGGGCCTGCCGCTGCGGCTCACGCACGGCCCGGGGGCGGGCGAGGAGCAGGTGGCAGCGGTGCTCGCCGAGCTCGGGCTGGCCCACCTGGCCGACCGGCTGCCTGAGGAGGCGTCGCTCGGCGAGCAGCAGCGCACGGCTCTCGCGCGGGCGCTGGTGGTTGATCCGCAGGTGCTCCTGGCCGACGAGCCGACGGGCCACCAGGACGAGGCGTGGGTGCACGGGGTGCTCGCCACCCTGCAGGCGCACCGGCAGCGGGGCATGGCCGCGCTCGTCGCCAGCCACGATCCCGACGTCCGGGAGGCCTCCGACCGAGTGATCGAGCTGCGCGACGGCAGGATCGTCGACATGGGGTGGTAGGAGCGTGACCGCGACGCTGCCACGCCGCCCGCCTGCGCAGCCGCGCCGGCCACGGCCGGGCCCGGCGTTGTGGCGGGCCCCCACGCAGGTCATGCGCGGGCCGGGGTTGGCGCTCGCGTTCGCGGTGATGGTGGCGCTGCTCGCGCTGGCATCCGCGTCCCGGCCGCTGTTCCTGGCCCAGGTGGGGGATGCCGCCCTGGCAGAGGAGCTCGGCGAGTTCGACGCGGCGGCGCTGGGAGCCACCGTGACCGTCACCGGCAGCCTGGACGCCGAGGGCTTTCGTGCCGGCGACGAAGCGCTGGACGCGTACGCCGGCGACGCGGGGCTGGAGCCGCCCGTCGTCGAGATCCGCCCCAACGAGAGCGGGCAGATCCTCGAGGACACCGAGGAGGGCCCCGAGCCTGTCGAGGTGCAGTACGAGATCGGCGTCGCGCCGACCAGCTCCTTCCGGCTGTACGCCCGCACCGGCGCGACCGCGCATCTGCCCGACGCCGACGGGGACGCCGACGGCGTCTGGGTCCCCCGCCGACTCGCGGCGGAGCTCGAGGTGGGCCCCGGGGACCGCCTGACGTTCGCGCAGCGCGGCCAGACGCTGCACCTGCCCGTGGCGGGCACCTACCGCGAGCTCCACGAGCGCATGCCCACGCCCGCCTACACGCCACCCGACGCGCTGCCCGAAGACCACCCCATCAGCGAGTACTGGGAGCCCCGTCGGGGGCTCATCGTCAGCGTGAACCAGATGGGCGACCCGGTGCCGGAGCCGCCTCTGCTCGTCGGCGAGCCGGGCGCGGTCGCTGCGCTGGGTGACGAGGGGTTCGGCCCGCCGGTGCGCTACACCTGGGCGTTCCCCTTCCCCGACGAGGCGGTGGACGTCCGCGCCGCGAACGAGGTGCGGCGCGTCTACGCAGACCTGGAGAGCGCGGTCGTGGATCGCGGGGAGGCGCTCGGCGAGCAGCTGTGGGGGACGTCCGGCCGGCCGGGCGGGACGGTGTACTTCGACACGCTGCTCGACGGCGCGATCGAGCGGCCCGCGGCGCTGGTCGAGGCCCTCGACGGCTCGTTGGCCCCCGTGGCCATGGGCGCGCAGGGACTGGCGCTGGTCGCGCTCGGGGGCGTGGTCGTGGCCGCCACACGCCGCCGCTCGGCTGAGCAGCGCATGCTGGGCGTGCAAGGCGCCGGGAGCACGTGGCTGGCGGCACGCGGAGCGGTCGAATGGGCGCTCCCGGCCGTGGCCGGCGCGCTCACGGGCGTGAGCCTGGCCGTC
>SKPY01000217.1 GCA_007119305.1 Nitriliruptorales bacterium | reverse complement strand
TGGCGCCACCTTGCGGGGTGAGGATGTACTTGTTGCCACGGCCCGCGGCCATGTCCTCGAGGCTTTCGACGAGCCTCTCGAGAGGCCGATGCTCGGTTACGAGGTCACGGCCGTCGAGGGCGCCGCTTTCGAGCAGCCGCAAGGCCGTCGCGACGTAGTACGGCGTGTGGTGGAACACACCCTTGAGGACGTACTCCTTGTAGTGCATCGCGACAGGGTCGACGCGCACGACGCTGCCGGGCTTTGGTCCCCCGAACAGCACCGCGGTCCCGCCGGGGCGCAGCGTGGCCACCGCCTGCTCCCACACCTCGGCGTGACCCGCGGCCTCGATCGCGACGTCGACGCCGCGCCCGCCCGGGGTGAGCTCGCGGACGGCGTGCGCGCGCTCCTCGGGATCGTCGAGGCCTGTGATGTCAACGCGCTCGGTGGCGCCGAGCCGAACGGCCTCGGCGAGGCGGAACGCCGACTGGTCCACGGCGATGACCCGCGCGCCGCGCAACGTGGCAAGTCGTACGAACATCAGGCCGATCGGGCCTGTGCCGTGCACCGCGACGGTGTCACCGAGGCGGATCCCGGTCTCGGCCATGCCGTGGACCACGGTCGCGAGCGGCTCGAGCGGCGCAGCAGCCTCGTAGGCCACGTGCGCGGCGAGCTCGTGGGTGTTGCGCTCGACGATCGCGGCGGGGATGAGGATCTGCTCGGCGAAGGCGCCGTTGAGGAACGTCAGGTTCTCGCAGAGGCTCTCGCGGCCCTCGATACAGGCCCAGCAGGTCGTGCACGGGGCGGTGTTCGCCGCCACGACGCGCATGCCGGGACAGAACCGTTCGACGCCCTCGCCGACGGCGGCGACGTCGCCGGCGAACTCGTGGCCAAACAACGCCGGCAGCGTCGGGAACAGCTTGGGGTGACCACGCCGGTAGGACTTGAGGTCGGTACCGCAGGTCGCGGCAGCCCGGACCTCGACGACGATCTCGCCGGGCCCCGGGCGAGGGTCCGCGACCTCCTCGATCTCGAGCCGGCCGGGCTCGTGGAAGACGGCGGCGCGCATCAGCGTGCTCCTCTCGTCGCCCGCGGCGTCGCCCGACGCCGCGCGGTCATCAGGTCCATGCCGGTGCGCCCCGACCCGGCAGCACCGCGTCGCCGAGCAGCCCGGCCGGCTCGCCTGCGCCGTCGAGGAGCGCCTCGATCGCCGCGAGCAGGTCCAGCCCGGCCAGGTCGCGCTCGCGGGCGAGCTCGGCGGCGAAGCGTGCCGCTGCCACGCCCTCGACGGTCTGCCCCACCTCCTCCATCGCCGCCAGCGCCGTGCTGGCGGCCTCGCCTTGACCGATGCGCATCCCGAAGAGCTTGTTGCGCCCCGACAGCCCCGTGACCTCGAGGTCTCCAACACCGGCCAGGCCGATCGCGCTGTCTGCACGCCCGCCGAGCGCCTGCGCGATCCGCGTGATCTCGGCGACCGCCTGGGCGAAGATCGCGGCCTTGAGGTTGTGCCACGGCTCGCCACCGAGCTCGCCGAGGCCATCGGCGACGCCGAGGGCGATGGCGTAGACGTTCTTCAGCGCCGCAGAGGCCTCGAGCCCGGCGACGTCAGCGGTCGTGGCGATGCGGTAGGCCGGGGTGGCCAGCAGCGACGCGGCGTTGACGGCCTCGGCCTCGTCGGCGCTGGCGTACAGCGTGGCCGTCGGGCGCGCCACAGCGACCTCGTTGGCCTTGCACGGCCCCCCCATCGCGACCAGCGGGCACCGCTTCCGCAGCGCGGGCGGCAACGTGGCCTCGAGCAGGGCAGGAAGCAGGCTCACCCGCCCGGTGGCGTCGTGGCCGAAGCCCTTGGTCGTCATCAAGATCGGCATGCCCGACCGCAGGAATGGCACGGCGCGCTCGAGCACGTCGATGACGCCCTCGGAGGAGATCGCCAGGATCGCGACGTCGCTGTCGGAGAGCGCAGCATCGAGTTCCGCGGCGTCGAGGAGCCGCGCGGCGGGGTCGATGGGCACCTTGATGCGCGGGTGGGGTCGGCCGGCGCGAAGCTCGGCGAGGATGTCGCCGTCGAGCCAGGTGCCCCACAGGCGCACCTCGTGACCTGCGCGCAGCGCGGGGGTCGTCAGCGCCGAGCCCATCGCGCCCGCCCCAAGGATCGTGATGACGGCCACCGCGGTCCCTTCCCTTGCCTCGGCGGCGCGCCCCGGAGGCTGGCCGCGCTCTTGCGCCACTCGCCAGTCTGAATATCACATCGGTGCTGTGTCAATACCCCTTATCAGATCACCTACCGTGTGATATTGTCCGCTCAATGTTAAGAATGTCTCACAAGCGGTGTGCCCCCCGATGATCGATCACGTCGAAGCGCGGGAGGGCCGGCTGTCGAGCCAACGGCGTCGCCAGCAGCAGATCCTCGATCTCGTGCAGGCGCGGGGCTCGCTGCGCATCGACGAGCTCGCCGAACGTCTCTCCGTGAGCGCGATGACGATCCACCGCGACCTCAACGCGCTCAGCGAACAGGAGCTCGTCAACAAGGTCCGAGGCGGCGCCCAGGCCAAGCCCTCGGAAGCCACCGAGCGCAACGTGCGCTTCCGCATGCAGCACATGCCGCAGGCCAAGCGCGCCGTCGCGGCGGCCGCAGCGGCGCATGTCGAGCCCGGCTCGGTGCTCGCCCTGGACGACAGCACAACCGCGGCGCACGTCCTGCCCTTCCTGCGCGGCACGCCGCTGACCGTCGTCACGAACTTCCTGCCGTCGATCAAACGCGTTGCCGACGAGCCCGACTTCGACCTCATCGCACTCGGCGGCGTCTACGAACCGGCGTTCGACTCCTTCCTCGGGCCCTACGCCGTTGCCACGGCGCGGTCGCTCATGGCCGACGTCGTCCTCCTGTCGGTGCCCGCGGTCACCCGCTCGGCCTGCTACCACCAGTCAACCGACGCCGCGGAAATGAAGCGCGCGCTGATCGAGTCAGCGCACCGCCGCGTCTTGCTCCTCGACCACACGAAGCTGGGGCGCAGGGCGATCCACAGGATCGCCCCGCTCGAGGCCTTCGACCTCATCATCGTCGACGCCGAGACGGCTTACGATCGCGTGCGCCGCCTCGAAGCCACCGGCGTCCCGGTCGAGGTCGCCGACAACCTCGACGATGCACC
>SKPY01000301.1 GCA_007119305.1 Nitriliruptorales bacterium | reverse complement strand
CCGCTGTCTACTGGTCGCCGTGGAAGCGCTGCTCACGCCAGGGGTCGCCGTCGTTGTGGTAGCCGCGCGCCTCCCAGTAGCCGGGGACGTCACGGTCCAGCAGGCGCAGCTCGAACGCCCACTTCACGCTCTTCCAGGCGTAGCGCGCCGGCACGACGAGGCGCAGCGGACCACCGTGGGCGGGGGGCAGCGGGGCGCCGTCATGCGACCAGGCCAGCAGCACGTCGTCGGCGAGCAGGGCATCCAGCGGCAGGTTCGCGCTGTAGGCAGGGTGCCCGGTGACGAGCGCATGGGTCGCCCCCGGGCGCACGCCTGCGCGCGCGAGCAGGTCCCGGGGGTGCAGCCCGGCCCAGGTGTTGTCGAGCCGCGTCCAGCCGGTCACGCAGTGCAGGTCGGCGGTGATCGTCGTCTCCGGCAACGCCTGCAGCTCCTGCCAGGACAGGCGGACGCGCCGCTCGACCAGGCCGGTCAGGGTGAAGGAGAAGCCGGCGACCTCGAGGTCGGGCACCGCGCCGGTGTGGAGCACCGGCCAGCCCGCGGTGAGGTGCTGACCCGGAGGCACGCGCTCGGGGTCGTCGACCCGGGTGGGGGCCCGAGCGACGTCCCCGGCCTCGGCCTGCCCAGCGATCAGGACCTCACGGTCGAGATCGGCCATGCGACGGGCGATCTGTCCGGCGAGCTCGAGCCGCCGTGCGTCGTCGTCGAGCCGCTCGAGCGCTGCACGCGCTGCGGTGAGCAGGCGCTCCGCCCGCTCCCGGACCGCGTGTGGATCCGCGCGCGTGGACGCGGTCTTGCGCACCTCGTCGGCTCTTTCGATCAGCCGCACGATCTCGTCCACTCCGCCCTCCCGGCGCAGGCACGCGTACCAGCCTGCCTCAGGCCGGCCGGGCACGCCGGGCGACTACCTGGACGTGGGAGCCTGCGGCAGGCGCGGTACGGTACGCCGCGACCAGCACGGGCCCGCACCACGACCCGCCAGCCACGAGGAGGCCGCGATGGACATCGCAATCGCCGGCGCCCACGGACAGGTCGCCCGCCACATGAACCGGCTCCTCGCGGGCCGGGGCGACCGCGTGCGGGGGCTGATCCGCAAGCCGGACCAAGCCGACGATCTGCGCAGCGATGGAGCTGAGCCGCTCGTGATCGACCTCGAGGACCGCGCCGTCGACGACTACGTCGAGGCGATCCGGGGCGCGGACGCAGTGGTGTTCGCCGCAGGCGCCGGGCCGGGCAGCGGAGCGCCCCGCAAGGAGACCGTCGACTACGGCGCCGCGGCCAAGCTGCTCCAGGCGGCACGGGCGGCGGGGGTCCGCCGCTACGTGATGATCAGCGCGCTGGGCACCGACGATCCCCCCGAGGGAGACGAGGTGTTCAGCGTCTACCTACGCGCCAAGGCCCGTGCAGATCGCGAGCTCATGGCGAGCGGTCTCGCATGGACCATCGTGCGGCCGGGCCGCCTCACCGACGACCCCGCTACCGGCAGGGTCGCGCTCGCCCGGCATGTCGAACGCGGCGCGATCCCCCGCGCTGATGTCGCGGCCGTTGCAGTCGCAACCCTCGACCGCGACGGCACGATCGGCAGGGTCTTCGAGGTCGTAGGTGGCGACACGCCCATCGCCGAGGCGCTGTCCGCGCTGGAGCGCCAGCCCGACCGAGGCTGAGGCGCGCCGCCACGCAGGTCCCCCGAGCGCGCACGAGGGCCGCGCCGTTCGCGCAGCACGCCTCACCGGGCACGCACGAGGGCCGCGCCGTACGGCGCGGCCCTCGGTGCTGGCGTTACGAGGGGGTGTTACACGTCCTCGTCGTCGTCGAAGTCGTCATCGAGGCCGTCGTCGTCCCAGTCGTCCTCGACGCCGTTGTCCTCAATGGTCGGATCCTCCTCGAGCGGGTCGCCCTCGAAGTCCTCGGCCTCGCAGGCCAGGGCGCCGAAGGCGAGGAACGCGGCGAGAAGGCCGGAGAGCAGCTTGCTACGGGTCTGCATCGTGATCGTCTCCTTGTGGTTGGGGGTTGGTGTCTGACTGCGTTGACGTCGGCAGCATTGCCATGCCGCGCGGTGCCACGCTCGACCGATCGGACACCCCACCTGTCCGACCTGGCTGCGGCCCCCGAAGCGCCGCGCCAGCCTGTCGCGCGGCCAGGTGGCGCGCTGGCCCCCACTGCGCCACCATGGCCTGCTACGCCTCCAGGCAGCCAGCCACGGACAAGCGCGACGAGCTTGCTGCGCCACCAAACGTGTAGTGTCAGACTAAGGGATAAGCGACACCCGACGAGGAGAGACCCACAATGCGTTTCCGCGTGCTTCCCGCACTGATCCTCGTCCTGGCCCTCGGCCTTGCGGCCTGCGGCGAGGACGCCCCCACCGACGAGGCCGCGCCGGCGCCGGACGGCAACGGGCACATCGAGGTGGACATCTCCATGATCGACATGGAGTTCGTGCCCGATGAGATCACCGTGCCTTCCGGCTCCACGGTGACGTTCAACCTGACCAACGACGGCAACCTCGAGCACGACCTCGTGTTCGACGACGGCAGCTCCAGCGGGGTCCTGCAGGCCGGGGAGAGCGCATCCTTCGACGCCGGCCCGTTCACCGAGGACACCGTGGGCTGGTGCGACGTGCCGGGGCACCGTGAGGCCGGCATGGAGCTCGAGGTCATCGTCGAGTAGGCGGCGCTCGGCTACGTCGTGGCCGACAGCGGCTCCAGCCGTGCGGTGAAGTGGCGCAGCCACCGGGGCTGCTCGACGATGCGGTAGCCCCGCAGGGCGTCGGCCCGGGCCCGCACGCCGGCGATCACCTCCCCCACGTAGTCGACGTGGCTCTGGGTGTACACCCGCCGGGGCAGGGCGAGGCGGACCAGCTCGTGGGGGGCCGGGCTGTCATGCCCGTCCACGCCGGCGCGGCCGAACATCAGCGTGCCGATCTCGACCCCGCGGACCCCGCCCTCGAGGTAGAGCTCGCACGCCAGCGCCTGCGCGGGGTACTCGTGCGGGGGGATGTGCGGCAGCAGGCGCTTCGCGTCCAAGTAGACGGCGTGGCCACCGGCGGGGCGCACCGTCGGCACGCCGGCCTCCTGTGCGCGCTCGGCGAGGTAGGCGGCCGTGCGGATCCGGTAGCGCAGGTAGGCGGGGTCGGTGACCTCGATCAGGCCCTGGGCGAGCGCGTCGAGGTCGCGTCCCGCCAAGCCGCCGTACGTCGGGAACCCCTCGGTGAGGATCAATAGGTTGCGGCAGCGCTCGGCGAGATCGGGATCGTTCATCGCGAGCAGCCCGCCGATGTTGCCGAGCCCGTCCTTCTTCAGGCTGAGCGTGCAGCCGTCCGCGAGACGGAACAGCTCCTCGGCCACCGCCCTGGGCGAGCGGTCGTGCTGTCCGGGCTCGCGGTCGACGATGAACCAGGCGTTCTCGGCGAACCGGGCCGCGTCGAGGAAGAGCGGCACCTCGTGCTCGTCGCAGACCGCCCGCACGGCCCGCAGGTTGGCGAGGGACACGGGCTGCCCGCCGCCGGAGTTGTTCGTGATCGTCACCATGACGAGCGGGACGTGCTCGCGCCCCACCTCGTCGAGCGTGCGTTGCAGCGCCTCGACGTCGAGGTCGCCCTTGAAGGGGGCCTCCGAGTCGAGGTCGGCGGCCTCGCGGCAGGGCAGGTCCCGGGCCTCGGCCTGCTGGTACTCGACGTTGGCGCGCGTCGTGTCGAAGTGGGTGTTGTTGGGCACGACGTCGCCGGTGCGCACCGTCTCGGAGAACAGGATGCGCTCGGCCGCACGGCCCTGATGCGTGGGGATCACGTACGCGTAGCCGGTGAGGTCGCGCACCGTCGCCTCGAAGCGCTCGAACGAGGCTGAGCCAGCGTACGACTCGTCGCCGCGCATGACGGCCGCCCACTGCTCGCTCGACATCGCCCCGGTGCCGGAGTCGGTCAGCAGGTCGATGAGCACGTCCTCCGCCTGCAGGCCGAACAGGTTCCAGCCCGCGGACGCGAGCGCGCGCTCGCGGTCGGAGCGGGTCGAGAAGCGCAGGGGCTCGACGGACTTGATCCGGAACGGCTCGATGATCGTGCGGTAGACCATCGCGTCACCCTACGGGCCGAGCAGCGACACGGCCAGGGGCTCGAGGAACCCCTCGACCAGCGCCACGTTCGCCACCCCCGTTACGAGCAGCGTCACCCCGAGCACGGCCACGGTACCGACGACGACCGCGCCGGGCTCGCGAGCCCTGTCCACGACCGCCTCGGTGGTCGTGCGGGCATAGATGTTCTCGAGCACGCGCAGGAAGTAGGCGGCGGTCAGCAGGCTGCTGCCGACGATCACGACCGCGGGTACCCAGGCGCCTGCCTCCACCGACCCGAGCACGAGGTAGAGCTTGCTGAAGAAGCCCGCGGTGGGCGGGATCCCGACCATCGACAGGGCCGCCACGGTGAAGGCCGCCATGGTCAGCGGCATGCGCCGCCCGAGGCCCGCGAAGCGGGGGATCTCCTTGATGCCCGTCTGCGCGTAGATCCCGCCGGCGACGAAGAACAGGCAGCTCTTCATCACGGCGTGGTTCAGCACGTGGAAGAGCGCCGCCGTGAGCGCGAGCGGGCTTGCGAGGCCGATGCCGACCCCGATGATGCCGAGCTGCGCCACGGTGCTGTAGGCCAGCATCCGCTTCACGTCCCGCTGGGCGATGGCCATGACCGACCCGACCAGGATGCCTGCCGCGCCGAACCAGACGAGCGCGCTGGCGATGGGGACCTGCTCGGTCACGTAGGCGGGCCCGAACACGCCGTAGAGGATCCTGACCAGGGCGTACGCGCCGATCTTGACCTGCACCGCCGCGAGCAGCGCCGCGACCGCGGGTGGGGCGGTCGCATGCGCGTCGGGCAGCCAGACGTGCAGCGGGAACAGCGCCATCTTGATGCCGAGGCCGACCGTGATGAGGACGGCAGCGCCCGCGACGGTCGGCGAGTCGCCGAGCGCCGGCAGGAGGCCGGCGACGTCGGCCATGTTCAGCGAGCCTGTGGAGAAGTAGATGAAGCCGACGCCCAGCAGGTACAAGCCGCTGCCGACGGTGCCGATCAGCAGGTAGCGGAAGCTCGCGTACACGGCGCGGTCGCCGCCCAGCGCCACGAGGGCGTAGCTGGCGATGGCATAGATCTCGAGGAAGACGAACAGGTGGAACAGGTCACCGCTGACGGCCACGCCGAGCAGTCCGGCCAGCAGCAGCAGCACGAGCGCGTACATCGGCACCGCCCGGCCGGGCACCAGCGCGAAGCCGGCCCGCGCCGGGAACACGACGGCGAACAGGCCGATGCCGCTGACCACCACGGCCATGAACGCCGACAGCGGATCGAGCACGTACTCGATGCCGATGGGCGGTGGCCAGCCACCGATCTCGTGGTGGATGCTGTCACCGCCGCCCACCGCTGCGATCCCCGCGAGCGCCAGCGCCAGGACGGCGGCCACGCCCACGAGCGCGACGACACGGGCCGCGGTCGCACGCCACAGACCGACGAGCCCGGAGCACATCGCCGCGACGAGCGCGGTGACGGGCAGCAGCAGCGGCAGGACGGTGGGGCTCACGCGCCGGGCTCCCGCTCGGTGCCTGCCGCGTCGGACGCAGCCGAAGCCTCCTCGCGGCCGAGGCGGTCGATGACGACGTCCTCGTCCAAGGTGCCGTGCGTCCTGTAGATGCGGACGAGCAGGGCGAGGGCCACGCCCACGATGGCGACCCCCACGACGATCGCCGTCAGGATCAGCAGGTGGGGCAACGGGTCGACGTAGCGTCCTGGGTCGAGCCCGACGGCGGGGTCCAGCACCGGTGCGGTGCCGCCCTCGACGACGCTGCCCTCGATGAAGAACAGGTAGATCGCCGTGGTGAAGATCGTCATCCCGATGACCTTCTTGGCGAGGTTGCGCAGCGCGAACATGCCGTAGAGGCCAATCGCGAGCAGGAGCAGCACGAGCACGTACCAGTAGCGGTCGGCGAGCAGCTCGACCATCTAGCGCACTCTCCCCGCGAGCACGTCGAAGATGAGGACCATGGCGCCGAACACCGCAAGCCCCACCGCGACCTCCACGACGAGGATGCCGAGATAGCGCAGCCGGGAGGCGGCCACCTCGCCGATGCCCACGTGGGCGTAGTCGAGGAACGCCCCGCCCGCGAGGAGCGGCAGCAGCCCGAAGAGCAGGAAGGCCAGCACCCCGACCAGCATGCTGAGCGCGCCGGCGAACGCCGGCACGGCGCCGTAGGCGATGCGCTCGGGCAGGGCGAGGCGCGGCAGCAGCGCGCCGACGGCGAGCACGACCCCGCCGGCGAAGCCGCCGCCCGGCCCGTAGTGGCCGTGGGCGATGATGTAGAGGCCGAACATGGCCACGAAGGGGGTGAGCACGCCGCTCGTCACCCGGACGGGCTCGCTCGGGTACTCGCCGGTCACAGCTCGACCTCCTCGTCCCGACGCAGGATGAGCGCCACGGCGAGGGCGGCGGTGACGATCACGAGGGTCTCGCCCAGCGTGTCCTGCGAGCGGTAGTCGGCGAGCAGGGCGGTCACCACGTTGGGGGTCTCGGTGTCCTCGAGGGAGCGCTCCAGGTACTGCGGGGCGACCCCCTCGCGGACGGGCGCCTCCGGGTCGCCGCGCGGTGGCAGCCCGGTCCCTGCGTAGAGCATGAGGCCGAAGAAGGCCGCGAGCAGCGGCATGATCGTCCACCGGCGCCTGACCTGCGCGCGTTCGGGGGTGCGACGTGTCGTGGCCAGGACGGCCAGGATGAACAGCACCCCGGTGACGCCGGCGCCGAGCACGGCCTCGACGAGCGCGACGTCGACCGCGCCCATGCCGGCGAACAGCACGGCCGCCAACAGGCTGTACACGGCGAGCACCGCGACGGCGGTCAACAGGTTGCGCACCCACAAGGCGATGAGCGCGGCTGCGATCAGCGCGACGAACAGCGCGAGGTCGATCTGCCAGATCATGACGGCTCCCTCGTCCAGACCCCCAGACCCTCCCGCCGGGCCGCACGGGCGATCGCGTGCACCGCGGTCGGGTTCGCCACGACCGAGAAGAAGATGACGGCCACGAGCCTGACCGCGACCGCGAAGTCGACCTGGGGGAACAGGAGCAGCCCGCCGAAGACGAGGATGAGCCCGAGCGTCTCGGCCTTGGCCACCCCGTGCGCGCGCGTGTACAGGTCCGGCAGCCGCAGCAGCCCGACGGCGCTGACCGCGAGGAAGGCCACCCCGACGCTGACCAGTGCGGCGCCGACCGCTGTCAGCGCGCTCATCGGGGCAGCTCCTCGTGCTCGGTGGACCGCTCGACGTACTTGCCGAGAGCGATCGGCAGGATGAACGCCAGCAGCGCGACGCCGAGCGCGATGTCGAGGAACAGCACCGGGCGGTCGAACAGGAAGCCCATCACCACGAGGATCACGACCGCGTTGATCGTCACGAGCGCGACGGCGATGAGCCGGTCGAAGAGGGTCGTGCCGAGCCAGAGCCCGAGCAGTCCGACGGCGACGATGACGCTCAGGGTGAACAGCACGACGAGCAGGAAGGTGGTCATGGTGCGGTCTCCTTGAGCGCCGGCTCCCAGACGATCTCCGGCGGCGGCTGGGGGGGTTCGAGGAACACCCTCCCGACGTGGTTCTGCATGCGCGCGCTGATCAGGTCCGCGGCGCTGGCGGGCACCATGGTGTGGACGCAGAACTCGTCGCCCTCGACCGTCACGGACATCGTGCCCGGCACGAGGGTGATCGAGTTCGCGAAGATCGTCCGTGCGATGGGGCTGCTCAGCTGGGTGCGGAAGCGCAGCATGTGCGGGTCGATCGGCATCCGTGGATGCACGACGAACCAGGCGACCTGCACGCCTGCCGGCAGGATGCGGGCGAACAGCCAGACCGTGTAGACCGCGAACCACCACGTCTTCAGGGCGACGGCACGCACCGTGCTCGGCCTGTCGCCCAGCTCGCGCTCGACCATGTCGTGGGTGAGCGCGGTGACGAGCGCCGCGGAGGCGACCCCCATGCCGATGAAGAGCGCGTTGTACTGGCCTGACAGCAGCAGCCAGAACGCGAGCAGGACGAAGAACAGCGCGAGCGTGCGGGCGCTGATCATGGGACCAGGCTCAGGCCGAGCAGGATCATGGACACTCCGATGATGGTCGCACCGAGCAGCCACGTGGGGTACACCGGCGACGCGGTCCGGCCGTCTGCGGACACCTGCCCGCGCAACCCCGTCAGGCCGCGTCGCCAGCTCGGATTCGGCGCAGGCCGCGGCAGGCGCTCACGGACGGGCTGCACGCCGGCGAGGACGCGTCGGGGCAGGACACGATAGAGCCAGTCGACGTCGAGCGCGATGGTCGGGGCCGACTTCAGCTTGTGGGCGAGCAGCCAGAACCCCACCGCGGTGAACAGCAGGATCTGCGAGGTCTCCACGACCTTGCCGAGGGTGTAGGGGTCGTAGTCGACCGTGAAGGGCAGCAGACCGTAGAAGGCCCCGGGGGCGAGCCCGATGACGAGGTTGAGCACCGCGGCGGCGCCCATGGCGGCGTACATGCTCGGCGCAACCGGCCTCTGCTGCAGCCCGCCGGGTGGCGCGTCCGCCGGCGTCCGCCCGAACCAGGTGGCGTAGGGCAGCTTGAGGGTGGTGCTGAGGAAGGTGCCGACCGAGGCGATCTTGAGGAGCACCACGACCGCCGCCCGTCCGTCGAGGGACGCCGCGGCGATGGACAGCTCCTTGCTGACGAAGCCGCTGAACAGCGGGACACCCGAGATCGACACCGCTCCCACGAGGTAGAGCACCAGCGTCCACGGCAGCAGGCGTGCGAGGCCGCCGAGCTCCGAGGCCTTGCTGCGGCCGGTCGCGTACAGGACCGCCCCGGCGCCCATGAGCAGCAGGCCCTTGTAGATGATGTGCGCGAATGCGTGCGCCGTCGCACCGTTGATCGCCTCCTGCGTGCCGATGCCCACGGCGGCGACCATGAAGCCGACCTGGCTCACGATGTGATAGGCGAGCAGGCGCCGGATGTCGTTCGCGAGCATCGCGTAGAACACCCCGTACAGGGCCATCACGACGCCAGCCCACACGAGCACCTCGTACCCGGGGAAGCCGCGCGCGAGCGCGTACACGGCGGCCTTCGTGGTGTAGGCGGACAGGAAGACCGTGCCGGCGACGCTTGCCGTCGGGTAGGCGTCGGGCAGCCACGCGTGCAGCGGGGGCACGGCGGCGCTCAGCATGAACGCCAGCAGCACGAGGACCGCTGCCGGCGACGCCGCGAACGCCTCGAAGACGAGCGAGCCGGTCTCCGCGTAGTGCCAGAGCGCCCCGCCGAGGAGGAGCTTGCCACCGATGAGCTGGGCGTAGAGGTAGCGCAGGCCCGCCGCCCCGGAGGCCGGCGTGCCGCGGGTCCAGATGACCAAGGCGCTGCCGACGGCCTTGAGCTCCCAGCCCACGAACAGGGTCAGCAGGTCCCCTGCGAACACCACCGCGAGCGCGCTGCCGGCGTACGCCAGCGCCGCGACGCGCTCCGCCCTGCCCATCGTGCGCAGCCCGTACAGCCCGGCGAGGAACCCCACGCCGCAGAACACGTAGCCGAACGCGAGGCTCAGCCGATCGACCCGCAGGGGCTCGAGCTCGAAGCCGTAGAAGGTCCACGCAAGACCGGCTCCCGGTTCCAGGAGGGTGATCTGCCCGAGCGCGACGAGCGGCACGGCGAGCAGCACGACCGACCCGATCCGGCGCGGCAGCACCGCGACGAGCAGGGCCCCCGCGAAGAACACCAGGGCAGGCGGCGCCTCAACCATGGCGCTGCCCCTCGTAGTAGCGCTCCGGTCGTTCGAGCCAGGCGCCGCCGAGCCACTTGGCGATCAGGATGATGCCGACGCACCCGGCGAGGCCGAGCGTGACCGCGTAACCGGGCGGGTCTGCGCCCACGAGCAGGTCGATGCCGATGCCCACGAGGAGGCAGACCAGGGCGACGACCAGGCCTCGCTTCACGGCAGCACCCCGACCACTGCGCCGGCGACCGCCGTGGCGAGCTCGCCCATGCGCAGCAGGTCCCCGAAGCCCAGCACGAGCGCAACCGCCGCGGTCGCCGACAACGGCACGACCATGAAGGGCGACGCATCGCCGCGGTCCTCGGTCGCAGGCGGCAGGAAGAACGCCCGGTACACGATGGGGAACAGGTACGCCGCGGTGAACAAGCCGCTGCCGAGCAGCACGAGGCCGAAGGCGACCTCCCCAGCGTCGAACGCGCCGAGCACCAACGTCGCCTTGCTCACGTACCCGCCCATCGGCGGCAGGCCCGCCAGGCCGAGCGCGGCGAGCCCGAAGGCCGCCATGGTGAACGGCATGCGCCGGCCGATGCCGTCGAGCTGGCTGACGTGGTCGAGGTGGGCGCGCACGTAGATCGCTCCCGCGCAGAAGAACAGGGTGATCTTCAGTGCAGCGTGGTTGACAAGATGCAGCAGCGCGCCGTCCCAGGCGACCTCGGAGAGGATCGACAGGCCGAGCACGATGTAGGACAGGTGCGCGATCGTGGAGAAGGCGAGGCGTCGCTTCAGGTTGTCCTGCCGCAGCGCCACGACCGACGCGATCACGATCGTGGCCGCTGCAAGCGCCGCCAGCGCGCGGGTCGCGCCGATCTCCGCCAGGGCGCCGGGCCCGAGCACGAAGCCGATGGCGCGGGCGAAGCCGAACACCCCCGCCTTGACGACCGCCACGGCGTGGAGCAAGGCGCTCACCGGGGTGGGCGCCACCATCGCCGTCGGCAGCCACGCGTGCAGGGGCATGATGCCCGACTTCGTGCCGAACCCGAGGATCATGAGCGCGAACACCGCGATCATGCCGCCACGGCCGAGGTGGTCGCCGGCGAAGCCCCCCGCGGTGAAGGTGAGGTCCCCGGCCGCCTGGTAGACGATCGCGACCGCGAGCAGGAGGGCGACCCCCCCGGTGAGCAGGTAGGCGAGGTAGCGCCGGCCGGCTGCGAGCGCCTCGCCCGACTCCTTGTGGATGACGAGCGGGTACGTCGCGACCGTGAGCAGCTCGTAGAAGACGAAGAAGGTGAGCAGGTCCGCGGAGAACGCGAGCCCGAAGGTCGAGGCGAGGCAGAGCGCGAAGCTCGCGTAGAAGCGGGTCTGCTTGTGCTCGCCGAGCCCCCGCATGTACCCGATCGCGTACAGCGAGGCGAGGATCCACAGGAACGACGCCGAGAGCGCGAACACCATCCCCATGGCGTCCGCTCGCAGGCTCAGCGCGACCCCGGGGGCGAGCTGGAACAGGGTCGCCTCGGGGGGACGCCCGTGGAGCAGAGCGGGCAGCATCGCCGCCACGACCCCGAAGGTGGCCACGGCGCCGACCACCGTGCACGTCTCCCGCACGTTCGGTGCCCGTCTCGCGACCACGACGAGCACAGCCACGAGGAGTGGCGTGGCCACGGCGACCATGGGCAGCAAGGACACCGAGGGGGCGATCACCTGTCCGTCGTCGAGTCCGGTCGTCCGTGTCTGTCCATGGTGGCGGTCGGCGGTCAGCCTAGAACCCTGGGTTCATCCGAGTCCACTTCCCTGACCGTGGGTTCCGCCCCCGACGCGCCGCGAGCGCCGGTCTTGCGGCTCGCCCGAGAGGCGCGCGGATGAT